>NZ_JBWKEQ010000004.1:153783-171749 GCF_056435365.1 Kitasatospora sp. NPDC043949
TGTCCTCGCGTTGGGCCGGGCCGCCTTAAACTGTCCCCACCCCCCGGCCCAGGCCCCCGCTCGGGGCCCGGCGCTGGGTGCTGGTCCTCCTGCTGCTGCTGGTGTTCACGGTGGTGCGCAACCTGCCCGTCGGGGCGGGGCTGGCGCCCCTGCTGGTTTGATCGCCCACGCCGACGGGTAGCGACCCGCGCAGGCTCGCGCACCGGTCCACACCGGGGTCCGTACATCGGTCCACTTGGTCCGCACCGCGCGTTCGGGCGCCGCCGGAGAACCGGTGAAACCGCAGTTGGGAGCTGCCCAGGGGGGCGTCCGGCACGCGAGACGCACACCGGGCGGATGCGCCCCGCGCCCCCGGGTGCCGATACCATCGAAGTGCCGCCGGGCCACCGCCCGGACGGCTCGTCGCCGGCGAACGAACAGAAATGTTGGGGGCACTTCGCGTGAGCGAGCGAACCATTGACAGGTGCGTGTTGCGCGCAGCGCCTGCTGAGCGAAGCGAGGTGTGCGCATGAGTGTGCTCGACACGATCATCGAGGGGGTCCGCGAGGACCTCGCCGAACGACAGGCCCGGGTCTCCCTGGACCAGCTGAAGGAACTCGCCGCCAAGGCCCCCGAGGCCAAGGACGGCGTCGCCGCGCTCAAGGGCGACGGGGTCCGGGTGATCTGCGAGGTGAAGCGCTCCAGCCCGTCCAAGGGCGCGCTGGCCGCGATCGCCGACCCGGCCGCCCTGGCGGGCGACTACGCGGCCGGCGGCGCCGCCGCGATCAGCGTGCTCACCGAGCAGCGCCGTTTCGGCGGCTCGCTGGCCGACCTGGACGCCGTCCGCGCGGCGGTGGACACCCCGCTGCTGCGCAAGGACTTCATCGTCACCGCCTACCAGTTGTGGGAGGCCCGCGCGCACGGCGCCGACCTCGCGCTGCTGATCGTCGCCGCCCTCGACCAGTCGGCCCTGGTGTCGCTGATCGAGCGGGCCGAGTCGATCGGCCTCACCCCGCTGGTCGAGGTGCACGACGAGGAGGAGATCAAGCGCGCGGTGGACGCCGGGGCGCGGATCATCGGCGTCAACGCCCGCAACCTCAAGACCCTTGAGGTGGACCGCAACACCTTCGGCAACGTCGTCCACGCCATCCCGGACAGCGTCGTCAAGATCGCCGAGTCCGGCGTGCGCGGCCCGCTGGACGTGATCTCCTACGCCAACCTGGGCGCCGACGCCGTCCTGGTCGGCGAGTCCCTGGTGACCGGCAAGGACCCGCGCGCCGCGGTCGCCGACCTGGTCGCGGCCGGCGCCCACCCCGCCGTCCGGCACAAGGACTGACCCGCCGACATGAAGATCGCCACCCGCCTCGCCCCCGGTTGCCGCCCGCGCGGCTGCCGCGCGCCCGCACGCCGGGTGCTGGGGCGGCGGGTGCGCTACGTGATCGGCTGCGAGCCCGGGCAGGTGCCGGGCCGCCGATGGCGACGGACATCCGGCTGAGCCCAGCCACGAGACGTCCCTGTCGTCATCTCCCAAAGGACTCCACCATGTCCGAAAAGTCCGCGAAGGACTACCTGCCCGGCGCCCAGGTGCCGGACGCCCGAGGCTACTTCGGTGCCTACGGCGGCCGCTTCATCCCCGAGGCGCTGGTCGCCGCCGTCGAGCAGGTCGCCGAGGAGTACGAGAAGGCCAAGGCCGACCCGGCCTTCGCCGCCGAACTCGACGGCCTGCTCAAGGACTACACCGGCCGCCCGAGCCCGCTGACCGACGTGCACCGCTTCTCCGCCGAGGCGGGCGGCGCGCGCGTCCTGCTCAAGCGCGAGGACCTCAACCACACCGGCTCGCACAAGATCAACAACGTGCTGGGCCAGGCCCTGCTCACCCGGCGGATGGGCAAGACCCGGATCATCGCCGAGACCGGCGCCGGCCAGCACGGCGTGGCCACCGCCACCGCCTGCGCCCTGTTCGGCTTCGACTGCACCATCTACATGGGCGAGGTCGACACCCAGCGCCAGGCGCTGAACGTCGCCCGGATGCGGATGCTCGGCGCTGAGGTGGTGTCCGTCACCTCCGGCAGCCGCACCCTCAAGGACGCCATCAACGAGGCGTTCCGCGACTGGGTCGCCAACGTGGACTCCACCCACTACCTGTTCGGCACCGTGGCCGGCCCGCACCCCTTCCCGATGATGGTCCGCGACTTCCACCGGGTCATCGGCGTCGAGGCCCGCCAGCAGGTGCTCGACCGCACCGGGCGGCTGCCCGACGCCGTCGTCGCCTGCGTCGGCGGCGGCTCCAACGCGATGGGCATCTTCCACGAGTTCATCCCCGACGCCGGCGTGCGCCTGATCGGCTGCGAGGCCGCCGGCGAGGGCGCCGACACCCCCAAGCACGCCGCCACCCTCACCAAGGGCGACCCCGGCGTGCTGCACGGCTCGCGCACCTACGTCCTCCAGGACGAGGACGGCCAGACCATCGAGTCGCACTCCATCTCCGCCGGCCTCGACTACCCGGGCGTCGGCCCGGAGCACGCCTGGCTGAAGGACACCGGACGGGCCGAGTACCGCCCCGTCACCGACGACGCCGCCATGCAGGCGCTGCGGCTGCTGTCCCGCACCGAGGGCATCATCCCGGCCATCGAGAGCGCCCACGCGCTGGCCGGCGCCCTGGAGCTGGGCCGCGAGCTCGGGCCCGAGGCCACCATCCTGGTCTCGCTCTCCGGGCGCGGCGACAAGGACATGCACACCGCGGCCGAGTACTTCGGCCTGTACGACGAGCCGGCCGGCGGTTCGGCCCACGACGCGGCCCACGGGGGTAAGTGACCATGGCATCGAAGCTCAGTGGCATCCTGGCGGCAGCCAAGGCCGAGGACCGCGCCGCGCTGATCGGCTACCTGCCGGGCGGCTTCCCGACCGTCGACGGCGGCATCCGGGCGATCAACGCGCTGATCGAGGGCGGCTGCGACATCGTCGAGGTCGGCCTGCCGCACTCCGACCCGGTCCTGGACGGCGCCGTCATCCAGACCGCCGACGACATCGCGCTGCGCGGCGGCGTGCGGATCAAGGACGTGCTGCGCACCGTCCAGGAGGTCGCCACCGCGCACCCCGAGGCGGCGGTGCTGGTGATGACGTACTGGAACCCGGTCGACCGCTACGGCACCGCGCGCTTCGCCGCCGACCTCGCGGCCGCGGGCGGCGCCGGCTGCATCCTGCCGGACCTGCCGGTGGAGGAGTCCGAGGAGTGGCGCAAGGCGGCGGACGAGCACGGGCTGGACACCGTGTTCGTGGTCGCCCCCAGCAGCAAGGACCCGCGCCTGGCCGAGGTCACCGCGGCCGGCAGCGGCTTCGTCTACGCGGCCGCCGTGATGGGCGTGACCGGGACCCGCGCCCAGGTCGGTTCGCTTGCCGAGGACCTGGTCGCCCGCACCCGGGCCACCACCGACCTGCCGGTCTGCGTCGGCCTCGGCGTCTCCACCCCCGAGCAGGCCGCCGAGGTGGCGGGCTTCGCCGACGGCGTGATCGTGGGCTCCGCGTTCGTGAAGCGGATCCTGGAGGCCGGCGACGACGAGGCGGCCGCGCTGGACGCGGTGCGCGCCCTGGCCGGCGAGCTGGCGGCGGGCGTCCGTCGGCGCTGACCCTCGTACCACCTGACGGCCCGTCGCTCCCTCCGGGGGCGGCGGGCCGTCGCGCTTGTGTGCGCCCGGCTCGCCGGGCGGCGGCGCTCGCGCGGCCCCGAACGGGTGAACAGCTACGGGCACACGCATCAGGCGGGGTTGACCGGCGTTGAGTGGAGGGACGAGTGCACGAACGAGGTGCACGGGGGTTGCCGAGCGAGCGAAGGAGTGAGCCGGTGCCGGGTCTCCATCGGGCCGTTCTGCTGCGGGCGGCCGCCGCCGCGCTGGCGCTCGGCGCCGCCGTCGGAGCGCACACCGAGGTGGGGCAGGCGCTGGCCAAGCGCGGTGCCGAGCGGGCCGTGCGGGACGCGTACGCCTGCGCCGAGGCGGCCCGCTGGGACGCCGCCGAGCGGGCAGCCCACCCGCACCACGAGGGCCGCGCCGACCTGTTCGACCCCGGCCGCCCGCCCGGCTGCCGCTCCTGAGGGCCGCGCCGACCTGATCGACCAGGGGCGCCCGCCCGGCCTCCCGCCCGGTCACCCGCCCCTGAACGGACGTTCGCCGGATTCGGACACACCATCACCAGACGTCACCCATCCGGCTTAATTCCTGAATATGGAGGAACCGCCCTTCATCCCTTACGGTTCATCAGGAAGTGAACGAGTTTCCCGAGGGGGGTTCCCTGATGGCCGGCCCGGCAGCGCAGCCCGGTGACACGGCGCCCGCGCCGCCCGCCCGGCGGCCGGTGCAGGCCTGGAGTCCGTGGCTGGGCACCGTCGTCCGGCTCGGCCTCGCGGTGGTCTGGGGCTGGGCCGGCCTGGCCAAGATCGCCGACCCGGCGGAGGCCGCCCAGGCCGTCCGCGCCTACGAGATCCTGCCCGAGGGCCTGGTCAAGCCGGTCGGCTACGCCCTGCCCTTCCTGGAGCTGGCGCTCGCCCTGCTGCTGGTGATCGGCCTCGGCGTCCGGATCGTCGCCGGCGTCTCCGCGCTGCTGCTGCTCACCTTCATCGCCGGGATCGCCACCGCCTGGGCGCGCGGCATCTCGATCGACTGCGGCTGCTTCGGCGGCGGCGGGCACGTCGACGCCTCGCAGACCGAGTACCTCCAGGAGATCCTGCGCGACACCGGGTTCCTCCTGCTGGCCGGGTGGCTGCTGTGGCGGCCCCGCACCAGGTTCTCGGCGGACGGCTGGCTGGCGAGCTGACCGGCCGGCCCCGCCGCACCCCCACCCCACCCCACGAAGGCCCTCCCCGATTGTGGATGTCAAGGCAATGAGCGAGAAGAACCGAGAAGGCAAGCGCACCGCCCGCGAGCGGATGCTGGAGCAGCGGGCGGCCGACGAGGCCACGTCCAGGCGCAGGAAGAAGCTGTTGGTGGGCGGCGCGGTGCTCGTGGTGATCGCCGCCGCCGTGGTCACCGGCGTCGTGGTGCAGAACCAGCGCTCCAAGCCGGAGACCCCGGTCGCCGCCCCCGCCGGGACGATCGGCGACAAGAACCTGGTCATCCCGGCCGGCTCGGCCAACGCCCCGGCCGTCCTCACCGTCTACGAGGACCCGCGCTGCCCGGCCTGCGGGATCTTCGAGCGCGAGTTCTCCTCGACCGTCGACCAGCTGGAAGACGCCGGCAAGATCTACACCAACTACCACATCGTGTCGTTCATCGACCGGGCCGTCCCGGGCAAGGGCTCCAAGGCCGGCGCCAACGCGCTGGCCTGCGCCCAGGACGCCGGGCACTTCCGGGACTTCCACGACGTGCTGTACCGCAACCAGCCGGACGAGACCAGCGACGCCTTCGGCGACAAGGCCGTCCTGATCAACCTCGCCAAGCAGGTCAACGGTCTCGACACGCCCGCCTTCCAGGCCTGCGTCAACGACAACAAGTACGGCGGATGGGTGTCGTCCGTGCAGCAGGACTTCGACAAGTCCAGCTACAAGTCCACCCCGACCGTGCTGCTCAACGGCCAGCCGATCTACCCCAAGAACGGCGCCGAGGAGATCACCCCGGCGAACCTGGTGAAGTGGGTCGACGCCGCCAACCAGGGCAAGCAGCTGGGCACCGCGGGCTCCAACGGGCAGACCCCGGCGCCCACCAGCACCGCCTCGGAGGCCAACAACCCGTCGCCGACCGCGGGCTGAGCCCCGCACACCGCCGGGTGACCGCCGCCGTCTCCTCCCCGTCCGGAGGGGGCGGCGGCGCCGTTCCCGGTGCCCGTTGTTCGGTATCTGTGACCCCGGGGGTGCCCAGCAGGGGCCGCAGACCCTGTAGCGTCGGAACCGCCATGGATATCGCCTACATTCCCAGCCCGTCGCGGGGCGTCCTGTACCTCGGACCGGTCCCGCTGCGCGCCTACGCCTTCTGCATCATCCTCGGTGTCGTCGTGGCCGTCTGGCTCGGCAGCAAGCGCTGGGTCGCCCGGGGCGGTGCCAAGCACACGGTCGGCGACATCGCCGTCTGGGCCGTGCCCTTCGGCCTGGTCGGCGGCCGGCTGTACCACGTGATCACCGACCACCAGCTGTACTTCGGGGCCGGCAAGAACCCCTGGAACGCCTTCAAGATCTGGGAGGGCGGCCTCGGCATCTGGGGCGCCGTCGCGCTCGGCGCGGTCGGGGCCTGGATCGGCTGCCGCCGCCGGGGCGTGCCGCTGCCCGCGTACGCGGACGCCATCGCGCCGGGCATCGCGCTCGCGCAGGCGATGGGCCGCTGGGGCAACTACTTCAACCAGGAGCTGTACGGCCGGCCGACCACGCTGCCGTGGGGCCTGGAGATCGACAAGACGCTGCCGGGCGGCGAGGTCGTCAAGGGCGTCTACCACCCGACCTTCCTGTACGAGTCGATCTGGTGCGTCGGGGTCGCGCTGCTGGTCATCTGGGCCGACCGCCGCTTCAAGCTGGGGCACGGGCGGGCCTTCGCGCTGTACGTGGCCGCGTACACGGTGGGCCGGTTCTGGACCGAGTGGCTGCGGATCGACGAGGCGCACGTCTACTTCGGCCTGCGGCTGAACGACTGGACGTCGATCGTGGTGTTCATCGGCGCCGTGGTCTACCTGGTGGTCGTCGGCAAGAAGCGGCCCGGCCGGGAGGACCCGGCGAGCATCGACCCGCTGGCCGACGAGGAGGGCGAGGCGCGGGGCCCGTCCGACAAGGCGGCGGCGTCCGAGAAGGCCGCGGTGTCCGGCAAGGCCGCGGTGTCCGAGAAGTCGGGCAGGGCCGAGAAGGCCGAGAAGGCCGGCAAGGCGGCTTCGGCGGAGAAGGCCGCCGGGAAGCCCGCGCCGTCCGAGAAGGTCGCCGGGGCCGGTGAGACCGCCGAACTGTCTCAGTCCACGGACGAAAAGGCGGACGCGGAGGCAGCCTCCGAAGCCGTCGAGAGCGCCGACAAGAATGCCAAGAACCTGACCTGACCTGGGAGTTACCCCCGCTTCGGCCGCCCGCGCGATGCTCGCGCAGGGCGGCCGAAGCGCTGTTCGGACAGCCTTACTTTGCTGGAAATGCGCAGGTCAGACGGTCTACGGTCGGGGCAGACGAATCGAACGGAGGGGAACTGCCGTGAGCGCGACCACCCTGGAGCCCGAGGCCGGGCACCACCCCCGCATACCCGCTGCCGGGCACCACCGGGACGTGAACGGAGGCTGGCTGCGGCCCGCCGTGTTCGGGGCGATGGACGGCCTGGTCTCCAACTTCGCGCTGATGACCGGCGTGGTCGGCGGCTCGGTGTCCAGCGGCACGGTGGTGCTGACCGGGCTCGCCGGGCTGGCGGCCGGCGCCTGCTCGATGGCGGCGGGGGAGTACACCTCGGTGGCCTCGCAGGCCGAGCTGGTGCAGGCCGAGATCGAGGCCGAGCGGCTGGAGCTGAGCCGCAACCCGCACGGCGAGCTGGCCGAGCTGGCGCAGCTGTACATCGCCCGCGGGGTGGAGCCGGACCTCGCCCACGAGGTGGCCCGGCAGCTGTCCGCCAATCCGGACCAGGCCCTGGAGATCCACGCCCGGGAGGAGCTGGGCATCGACCCGAACGACCTGCCGTCACCGTGGGTGGCCGCCGGGTCGTCCTTCGTCTGCTTCGCGGTGGGCGCGCTGCTGCCGCTGCTGCCGTACCTGCTGGGGGCGACCTCGCTGGTGCCGGCGCTGCTGCTGTCGGTGGTGGGGCTGTTCCTGTGCGGCGCGGTGGTGGCGCGGGTGACGGCGCGCAGCTGGTGGTTCAGCGGGCTGCGGCAGCTGGTGCTGGGCGGGGCGGCGGCCGGGGTGACGTACCTGCTGGGGTGGCTGATCGGCGGGCACGTCGGCTAGGCACCGGGGCGCCTGGGCCGTCGGCCGGCGTGTGTGACGACCCGGAGGAGTGCATGACTATGCCGGGAAGTGCGTGACGTTCCGCACACGGCTGCCGGGTGGTGCCTGGCCTAGTCTCACCATTCGGGCCTCGGGGCCGAGGATTCGCATCCGTGGGTGATCCCTCGGGATCGATTCACAGGCGTCCTTGATCGTCCCGTGTGGCGATCGGGTTTCGCCCCTGTTTCAGGCGGCCGACCGCCGGGCACAATCGAGGGGACGCGCATTGTGGCGCGTCCTCTCATTCCCCCCTTGACCTGCGGATCAGTCCGCCATGTGGACGAGATATTCCACTTCCCGGGATCTTGGGCATCATGTAACTTGCACGAAATCGCATCAGGGCCAACGTCGTCCCTCCTTGCACCACACAGCCGAAAGACGACGACGGGAGAGCCGATGCTGCCTGCATCCATGCACTCCGCCAACGAGCCCCAGGCCGGCGCAGCCCGCCAGCCGTACGCGCTCGTTCCGGATGCGCGACCTACCGCTCAGGGCCTGTACGACCCGCGAAACGAGCACGACGCCTGCGGCGTCGGTTTCGTCGCCACGCTGACCGGCATCGCCGACCACACCATCGTCGAACAGGCGCTGACCGTCCTGCGCAACCTGGAGCACCGCGGCGCCACCGGCGCCGAGCCGGACTCCGGTGACGGCGCCGGCATCCTCACCCAGATCCCGGACGCCTTCCTGCGCGGCAAGGTCGACTTCGAGCTCCCCGCCGCCGGCTCCTACGCGGTCGGCATCGCCTTCCTGCCCGACGAGGACGCCGCCGACGCGGACGCCGTCGCCCGGATCGAGGCCATCGCGGCCGAGGAGGACCTCACCGTCCTCGGCTGGCGCGACGTCCCCGTCACCCCGGACCTGCTCGGCGCCACCGCCCGCGGCGTCATGCCGCGCTTCCGGCAGCTCTTCCTCGCCAAGGAGGGCCTGGCCGGGATCGAGCTCGACCGGACCGCCTTCGTCGTCCGCAAGCGCTCCGAGCGCGAGGTCGGGGTCTACTTCCCGTCGCTGTCCGCGCGCACCATCGTCTACAAGGGCATGCTGACCACCGGCCAGCTGGAGCCCTTCTTCCCCGACCTGTCGGACCGCTCCTACGCCTCCGCCGTCGGCCTGGTGCACTCGCGCTTCTCCACCAACACCTTCCCGAGCTGGCCGCTCGCCCACCCGTACCGCTTCGTCGCCCACAACGGCGAGATCAACACGGTCAAGGGCAACCGCAACTGGATGAGCGCCCGCGAGTCCCAGCTCGCCACCGACCTCATCCCCGCCGACCGCAACGGCCGGGGCCTGGAGCGGATCTTCCCGGTCTGCACCCCGGAGCACTCCGACTCCGCCTCCTTCGACGAGGTCCTGGAGCTGCTCCACCTCGGCGGCCGCTCGCTGCCGCACTCGGTGCTGATGATGATCCCGGAGGCGTGGGAGAACCACGCCACCATGGACCCGGCCCGCCGGGCCTTCTACCAGTACCACTCCAACCTGATGGAGCCCTGGGACGGCCCGGCCTGCGTCACCTTCACCGACGGCACCCAGATCGGCGCCGTGCTCGACCGCAACGGCCTGCGCCCGGCCCGCTACTGGATCACCGAGGACGGCCTCGTCGTCCTCTCCTCCGAGGTCGGCGTGCTCGACATCGACCAGGAGAAGGTCGCCAAGAAGGGCCGCCTCCAGCCCGGCCGGATGTTCCTCGTCGACACCGCCGAGGGCCGCATCGTCGGGGACGAGGAGATCAAGTCCTCCCTCGCCGCCGAGCACCCCTACGCGGAGTGGGTCGCCGCCGGGCAGATCCAGCTCGCCAAGCTGCCCGAGCGCGAGCACATCTTCCACACCCACGCCTCGGTCACCCGCCGCCAGCAGACCTTCGGCTACACCGAGGAGGAGCTGCGGGTCATCCTCGCGCCGATGGCCAAGACCGGCGGCGAGGCGCTCGGCTCGATGGGCACCGACTCGCCGATCGCCGCGCTCAGCGAGAAGCCGCGCCTGCTCTTCGACTACTTCGTCCAGCTCTTCGCGCAGGTCACCAACCCGCCGCTGGACGCCATCCGCGAGGAGCTCGTCACCTCGCTGCTCAGCAACCTCGGCCCCGAGGGCAACCTGCTGGCCGCCGAGGCCGCCGCCTGCCGCTCGGTCGGCATCACCTTCCCGGTGATCGACAACGACGAGCTGGCCAAGCTCGTCCACATCAACCACGACGGCGACCAGCCCGGCCTCAAGGCCGTCACGCTCTCCGGCCTCTACAAGGTCGCCGCCGGCGGCCAGGGCCTGGCCGCCCGGCTGGCCGAGATCGCCGCCGAGGCCGACGCCGCGATCGCCGACGGCGCCCGGATCGTCGTGCTCTCCGACCGGCACTCCGACGCCGAGCACGCCCCGATCCCCTCGCTGCTGCTCACCTCCGCGATCCACCACCACCTCATCCGCACCAAGCAGCGCACCCAGGTGTCGCTGCTGGTCGAGGCCGGCGACGTCCGCGAGGTGCACCACGTCGCGCTGCTGATCGGCTACGGCGCCGGCGCCGTCAACCCGTACCTGGCCATGGAGTCCGTCGAGGACCTCGTCGCCCAGAAGGTGTTCATCCAGGGCGTCGAGCCCGAGAAGGCCATCAAGAACCTGATCAAGGCGCTCGGCAAGGGCGTGCTCAAGGTCATGTCCAAGATGGGCATCTCGACCGTCGCCTCCTACCGCGGCGCCCAGGTCTTCGAGGCCATCGGCCTCTCCCAGGAGCTGGTCGACGGCTACTTCGCCGGCACCACCACCAAGCTCGGCGGCATCGGCCTGGAGGAGATCGCCAAGGAGACCGCCGCCCGCCACGCCAAGGCCTACCCGGCCTCCGGCATCCCGGCCGCGCACCGCGCGCTGGAGATCGGCGGCGAGTACCAGTGGCGCCGCGAGGGCGAACCGCACCTGTTCGACCCGGACACCGTCTTCCGGCTCCAGCACTCCACCCGCAACCGCCGGTACGACATCTTCAAGCAGTACACGGACCGGGTGAACGAGCAGTCCACCCGCCTGATGACGCTGCGCGGCCTGTTCCAGCTGGACGCCCTCGGCCGGACCCCGATCCCGGTCGAGGAGGTCGAGCCGGTCTCCGAGATCGTCAAGCGCTTCTCCACCGGCGCCATGTCGTACGGCTCCATCTCCCTGGAGGCGCACGAGACCCTCGCCATCGCGATGAACCGCCTCGGCGGCAAGTCCAACACCGGCGAGGGCGGCGAGGACCCGGACCGCCTGTACGACCCGCAGCGCCGCTCGGCCATCAAGCAGGTCGCCTCCGGCCGCTTCGGCGTCACCTCCGAGTACCTGGTCAACGCCGACGACATCCAGATCAAGATGGCCCAGGGCGCCAAGCCCGGCGAGGGCGGCCAGCTGCCCGGCCACAAGGTCTACCCGTGGGTCGCCAAGACCCGGCACTCCACCCCGGGTGTCGGCCTGATCTCGCCGCCGCCGCACCACGACATCTACTCGATCGAGGACCTGGCGCAGCTCATCCACGACCTCAAGAACGCCAACCCGGCCGCCCGCATCCACGTGAAGCTGGTGTCCGAGGTCGGCGTCGGCACGGTCGCCGCGGGCGTCTCCAAGGCGCACGCCGACGTGGTGCTGGTCTCCGGGCACGACGGCGGTACCGGCGCCTCCCCGCTGACCTCGCTGAAGCACGCGGGCGGCCCCTGGGAGCTCGGCCTCGCCGAGACCCAGCAGACCCTGCTGCTCAACGGCCTGCGCGACCGCATCGTCGTGCAGACCGACGGCCAGCTCAAGACCGGCCGCGACGTCGTCATCGCCGCGCTGCTCGGCGCCGAGGAGTTCGGCTTCGCCACCGCGCCGCTGGTCGTCTCCGGCTGCATCATGATGCGCGTCTGCCACCTGGACACCTGCCCGGTCGGCGTCGCCACCCAGAACCCGGTGCTGCGCGAGCGCTTCTCCGGCAAGCCCGAGTTCGTGGTCAACTTCTTCGAGTTCATCGCCGAGGAGGTTCGGGAGATCCTCGCCGAGCTGGGCTTCCGCACGATCGAGGAGGCCGTCGGCCACGCCGAGCACATCAACGCCGCCGCCGCCGTCGACCACTGGAAGGCCGCCGGGCTCGACCTGGCCCCGCTCTTCCACGTCCCGCAGCTGCCCGAGGGCGCGGCCCGCCACCGCACCACCTCCCAGGACCACGCGCTCGACAAGGCCCTGGACAACCAGCTGATCACGCTCGCCGAGGACGCCCTGGAGCGCGGCGAGACCGTCCGCATCCAGCTGCCGATCCGCAACGTCAACCGCACCGTCGGCACCATGCTCGGCCACGAGGTGACCAAGCGCTACCGCGGCGAGGGCCTGCCCGAGGGCACCATCGACGTCACCTTCACCGGCTCCGCCGGGCAGTCCTTCGGCGCCTTCGTGCCGCGCGGCGTGACCCTGCGGCTGGAGGGCGACGCCAACGACTACGTCGGCAAGGGCCTCTCCGGCGGTGTCGTGATCGTCCGCCCGGCCCGCGACGCCGCGGCCATCGGCAACGACGCGCAGAACCACGTCATCGCCGGCAACACCATCGGCTACGGCGCCACCTCCGGCCGGATCCACCTGCGCGGCAAGGCCGGCGAGCGCTTCGCCGTCCGCAACTCCGGCGCCACCCTGGTCGTCGAGGGCGTGGGCGACCACGGCCTGGAGTACATGACCGGCGGCCGGGTCGTCATCCTCGGCGAGACCGGGCGCAACCTGGCGGCCGGCATGTCCGGCGGCATCGCCTACGTCCTGGACCTGCGCCCCGCGAACGTCAACGACGGCCTGGTGGGCATCGAGGCCCCCTCCGCCGCCGACCGCGACTGGCTGCGCGAGACCGTGCAGCAGCACTACGAGGAGACCGGCTCCACCGTCGCCGCCGAACTCCTGGCCGACTGGGGCAGCGGGGTCTCCCGCTTCTCCACGATCATGCCGACCGACTACAAGGCAGTGCTCGCCGCCAAGGACGCCGCTGAGCGCGATGGCCTCTCCGAGGCCGAGACCACTCGCAAGATGATGGAGGCGGCTAATGGCTGACCCCAAGGGCTTCCTGACCACGCCCAAGCAGCTGGCCGAGCGGCGCCCCGTCGACGTGCGCCTGCGGGACTGGAACGAGGTCTACGTCGAGCGCAGCCTCCTGCCGATCATCACCGAGCAGGCCGGCCGCTGCATGGACTGCGGCATCCCGTTCTGCCACAACGGCTGCCCGCTCGGGAACCTCATCCCCGAGTGGAACGACCTCGCCTACCGGGACGACTTCGTCGGCGCGATCGAGCGGCTGCACGCGACCAACAACTTCCCGGAGTTCACCGGCCGCCTCTGCCCGGCGCCCTGCGAGTCGGCCTGCGTGCTCGGCATCAACCAGGACGCGGTGACCATCAAGAACGTCGAGGTCACCATCATCGACAAGGCCTGGGACCGCGGCGGCGTCACGCCGCAGGTCCCGGAGCGGCTGTCCGGCAAGACCGTCGCCGTCGTCGGCTCCGGCCCGGCCGGCCTGGCCGTCGCCCAGCAGCTCACCCGGGCCGGGCACACCGTCGTCGTGTACGAGCGCGCCGACCGCGTCGGCGGCCTGCTGCGCTACGGCATCCCCGAGTTCAAGATGGAGAAGCGCCACATCAACCGCCGCGTCGAGCAGATGCGCGCGGAGGGCACCCGCTTCCGCACCGGCGTGCACGTCGGCGAGGACATCACCGGCCAGCAGCTGCGCGAGCGCTTCGACGCCGTCGTCGTCGCCGCCGGCGCCACCACCGCGCGCGACCTGGCGGTGCCCGGGCGCGAGCTCAAGGGCGTCCACCAGGCCATGGAGTACCTGCCGCTGGCCAACAAGGTGCAGGAGGGCGACTTCGTCGAGTCGCCGATCAGCGCCAAGGGCAAGCACGTCGTCGTCATCGGCGGCGGCGACACCGGCGCCGACTGCGTCGGCACCGCCCACCGCCAGGGCGCGGCCTCCGTCACCCAGCTGGAGATCATGCCGCGGCCCTCCGAGGAGCGCCCCGGCCACCAGCCCTGGCCGACCATGCCGATGACCTACAAGGTCACCTCCGCGCACGAGGAGGGCGGCGAGCGAATCTACTCCGTGAACACCACCCACTTCACCGGCTCCGCCCCCGAAGAGGGACAGACGGTCGGCAACGTCCAGGAGCTGCACCTCGTCGAGGTCGAGTTCAAGGACGGCCGCTTCGAGCCCGTCCCCGGCACCGAGCGGGCCATCCCGGCGCAGCTCGTCACCCTGGCCATGGGCTTCACCGGCACCGACGTCCGCAACGGCCTGGTCGAGCAGCTCGGCGTGGACCTGGACGCGCGCGGTAACATTGGCCGCGACGGCCGGTTCGCCACCAATGTCGATGGCGTGTACGTCTGCGGAGACGCCGGCCGCGGTCAGTCGCTGATCGTCTGGGCCATCGCGGAAGGCCGCTCGGCCGCAGCCGCGGTGGACAAGTACCTCGGCGGCAAGACCCCACTGCCGGCCCCGATCCGTCCCACCGACCGCCCGCTGGTCGTCTGACGGGCCGACCGGCCCCCCTGAACCCCCGGTGCCGCATCGCCGGGAGCTCAACCCGCTGCCCCCGCCAGCGTCGCCGGGCCAACGCGGTCTCCTGGCGCCTGCCCTCTTCCCCGACCAGTTGGAGGGCGGGCGCCGTCGCGTTCCCCCGGGCGGTCCGCCGCCTTACCCCGAAGATGGCAGGCCCGTCAAGGGCCGTGTCAACTCTCAGACATTTCCCAGGACTTGGGTCTACCGTAGGCCCGTTCCGGACGCCGCGCGGGAGGGCCTGACCGGACGGACTGTTGTTCGTCGGTACCAGGTGGCAGACTGCCGCCGACGGCCGGGGGGCTGCTGCGCGAGTGCGGAGGTTGACGCGATGAGCACGACTCAGACAAGCGGAGGCGCCACGGTACGGCGCCTGCTGCTCGGCACCCAGCTGCGCAAGCTCCGCGAGGCCAGGGGCGTCAGCCGCGAGGAGGCCGGCTACTCGATCCGCGCCTCCGAGTCCAAGATCAGCCGGATGGAACTCGGCCGGGTCGGCTTCAAGGAACGCGACGTCGCCGACCTGCTCACCCTGTACGGCGTCGAGGCCGAGCAGGAGCGCGCCACCGTCCTCGGACTCGTCCGGGATGCCAACGCCACCTCCTGGTGGCACGAGTACGGCGACGTGCTGCCCGCCTGGTTCCAGAACTACGTCGGCCTGGAAGAAGCCGTCGCCGAGATCCGCAGCTACGAGGTCCAGTTCGTCCACGGGCTGCTCCAGACCGCCGACTACGCCCGCGCCGTCATCGCCGCCGGCGGCCACGTCACCGACCCCGGCGAGATCGAACGCCGCGTCGAGGTCCGGCTCAAACGCCAGGCCCTGCTCACCGCCGAGAGCGGCCCCCGCCTGCTCGCGATCCTCGACGAGGCCGCGCTGCGCCGCCCCTGGGGCGGCCCCGAGCTGATGCGCAACCAGATCGACCGGCTGCTGGAACTCGGTGAACTGCCCAACGTCCGGCTCCGGGTGCTGCCGCTGGGCTGCGCCGGACTGAGCGCAGAGAGCGGCGCCTTCACCGTGCTCGGCTTCGCCGAACCCGAACTCGCCGACGTCGTCTACGTCGAACAGTTCACCACCGCGCTCTACCTCGACAAGCCGGCCGAGGTCGCCGAGTACCGCCACGCCATGGAAGGGCTGCTCGCCGACAGCCTCGACCCCGAACAGACCCGGCAGCTCCTGTACTCCGTACGCCAAGAGCTCTGAGACGTCAGTACGATGATGCCCAATCAGACCGGGCCGTAGCGGCTCGCCCGCCGACGTTCCCCGAACCGGCACGAGAGGGATCAGATGTCGTACTTCTCCGAGTTGGCGCTGCAGTACATCGACGGCGAATGGTGCAGCGGCAGCGGCTCCTGGGACATCGTCGACGTCGACCCCTACACCGGCGACAAGCTCGCCACCATCACCGTCGCCACCATCGCCGAGGTCGACCGGGCCTACCGGGCCGCCGAGCGGGCCCAGAAGCAGTGGGCCGCCACCACCCCCTACGCCCGCCGGCTCGTCTTCGAACGCGTGCTGCGCCTGATCGAGGAACGCGAGGAGGAGATCACCCGCGCCATCATGGCCGAGCTCGGCGGCACCGCGCTCAAGGCCGCCTTCGAGCTCTCCCTGGTCAAGGACATGCTGCGGGACTGCCTGCGGGTGTCCCTGGGCCTGGAGGGCCGGCTGCTGCCCTCGATCACGCAGGGCCAGGAGAACCGCCTCTACCGGCTGCCGGTCGGCGTCGTCGGCGTGATCAGCCCGTTCAACTTCCCGCTGTACCTCTCGATCAAGGCCGTCGCCCCCGCCCTCGCACTCGGCAACGGCGTGGTGCTCAAGCCGCACCAGGAGACCCCGATCGTCGGCGGCACCCTGATCGCCCGGCTCTTCGAGGAGGCGGGCCTGCCGGCCGGGCTGTTCAACGTCGTGGTCACCGACATCGCCGAGATCGGCGACGCCTTCATCGAGCACCCGGTGCCCAAGGTCATCGCCTTCACCGGCTCCGACCGGATCGGCCGGCACGTCGCCACCGTCGCCGCCGCCAACTTCAAGCGCACCGTGCTCGAACTCGGCGGCAACAGCGCGCTGATCGTGCTCGACGACGCCGACCTCGACTACGCCGTGGACGCCGCCGTGTTCAGCCGCTTCGCCCACCAGGGCCAGGTCTGCATGGCCGCCAACCGCATCCTCGTCGACCGCTCCGTCGAGGCCGAGTTCACCGCCAAGTTCGTCGCGAAGGTCTCCTCGCTCACCGTCGGCGACCCCAAGGACCCGGCCACCCAGATCGGCCCGCTGATCAACCCCGTCCAGGCCGACACCATCACCGCCCAGGTCGACCAGGCCATCGCCGCCGGCGCCACCGCACTGCTGCGCGGCACCACGGTCGGCAGCCTGATGGAGCCCGTCGTCCTCACCGGGCTGGCCGAGGACGCGCCGATCCTCCAACGCGAACTCTTCGGCCCGGTCGTCCTCGTGGTGCCCTTCGACGGCGAGGACGAGGCCGTCCGGCTCGCCAACGACAGCCCCTTCGGGCTCAGCGGCGCGGTGCACACCGGCGACGTCGAGCGCGGCGTCCGGGTCGCGCACCGGATCGAGACCGGCATGATCCACGTCAACGGCGGGACCATCGCCGACGAGCCGGCGGTGCCGTTCGGCGGGGAGAAGAACTCCGGCATCGGGCGGCTCAACGGGGAGTCCACGGTGGACGCGTTCACCACCGTGAAGTGGATCTCCGTCCAGCACGGGCGCACCGCCTTCCCGTTCTGAGCGGTGCCGTTCCGGGCGTTTCTGTTCCGGGTGTTTCTGTTCTGACGGTGCCGCCTCGGGCGGTGCGGGTCGCCCGGCGGCAGCCGCCGGGCGACCTGATCGGTCAGGCCGGGTAACGGATGAGACCGTCGGTGGCGAGCTCGAAGCCGAAGGGGGCGGGGATCGGCACCCGGTCGCCGAAGCTGCCGGTCCAGCGTTGGCGGTAGGCGCCGTCGGAGGGCTCGGAGTAGAGGGTGATGTCGCCCTTGCGCGGATCGATCAGCAGGTACAGCGGGATCCGCATCTGCGGGTAGTCGCGCACCTTGCCGACCAGGTCGTTCTCCGGGTTCGACGGCGAGACGATCTCCACCGCGATCGCCGCCTCCTCGGCCGGCACCTCGTTGCCGCCCAGTTCGACGACCGAGATCGGGATGTAGGTCAGGTCGGGGTTGCGCAGCTTGCCCACGTTCGGCGACGCCAGATCGGTGTTCTCGCTCGGCATCAGGTCGGACGGGCGGCGCGCGTCGAACTGCTCGCGGATGAGCAGCAGGTTGCGCTGGTGGATCACCGATGGGCCGGCCATCATGATGATCTCGTCGCCGGAGATCTCGATCTTCCACCCGGCCGGAGGCGTCAGGCTCTGCGCGTAGGCCAGCAGCCGCGCGTGGCGCTCTGGGATCTGGAACTCGCTCATGGCCCCATTCTTCCACTGCGAACAGCACGAAGGCCGTCGGGGGGGGGGGGGGGGGGGGGGGGGGGGGGGGGGGGGGGGGGGGGGGGGGAGAGGGGGGGGGGGGGGGGGGGGGGGGTTGCTCGGGCGCGATCATCGCGCACGG
>NZ_JBWKEQ010000004.1:171759-194721 GCF_056435365.1 Kitasatospora sp. NPDC043949
CTTCCCTCCCCTCCCGCCCCCCCCCCCCCCCTCCCCCCCCCCTTCCCCCCCCCTCCCCCCCCCCCCCCCCCCCCCCCTCCCCCCCCACCCCCCCCCCCCCCCCCCCCCCCCCCCCCCCCCCCCAACCCCCCCCCCCCCCCCGCCCCCCCCCCCCCCCCCCCCCCCCGACGGCCTTCGGATGAGGTGCTCAGAACACCGGCTGGCCGGCGCGCACCAGGCGCCAGGAGTCGGTGAAGAAGTCTGCCGGGTCGATGACGCCCTTGGCCTTCACCCAGGCGATCATCGTGTTGCGGATCTCGTCCGAGTTCGACCAGACCAGCTTGGCCTGCGCCACGTGCGGGAAGTTGCCGCCGCCGTTGGCACGGTAGTTGTTGACCGCCAGGACGAACTGCGCGGCCGGGTCGATCGGCTTGCCCTGGAACGACAGGTTGACGATCCGCTGCCCCTTCGGCTGCGCGATGTCGATGTCGTAGCTCAGCCCGTACAGCGAGTCGTAGTTGTAGTCCGGCGTGGTCTCCGCGCCGGTCAGCGCGTCCTTGTCGACCGGCGCGCCCGGGGCCAGCTGGTTGTAGTACTTGGCCGAGAACTCCAGGTAGTCCTTCAGCTGCGCGCCCGTCAGGACGCGTGCCTCCAGCGTGTTCTCGTAGATGTACAGACCCGCCGCGTCGCGCAGCTTCACCTGGCCCGCCGGGATCAGCGCCGTCCGGTTGAACGGCGCCGCCTGCGCCAGCACCGGCAGGTTGGCGTACTGCCCGCCCGCCAGCGCCGCCTTCACCGCGTCCGCCTGCACCCGGCCGATCAGGTCGATGATCGGGGTCGCCCGGAACCGCGCCTCGGCGATCGACAGATCCGTCTTGCAGGTGCCGATCTGCTGGTTGACGTACGCCACGACCTTCTTGTGCTGCTCGGTCAGCGCGTCCACGATCTCCGGGTTCTCCGGCACGGTGTTGGAGTTCAGCACCCGCGAGGACACCGAGAGGACCTTCCACGCGCCGTCGGCGAACTCGACGTCGAAGTCGAAGCAGCTCAGGCGCTGGCCCCAGCACAGCGGCTCGGAGAGCACCACGGTCCTGCCGGTCTTCTTGTTGACGATCAGCCGCTGCGCCACCTCCTTGTGGGTGTGGCCCACCAGCACCGCGTCGATGCCCGGAACGGTCTCGGCCATCTCGCCGGAGGCGTCCTCGGGCCAGGGCAGCTGGTCGCCGTAGGTGGTCGGCTCGTCGATGCCGGAGTGGGCGGAGACGACGATGACGTCCGCGCCCGCGGCCTTCATCCGGGGCACATACTTGGCGGCCGTCTCGACGATGCCCGGGAAGACCATCTTGCCGGTGACGTTGGCCTTGTCCCAGATCGCGATGCCCGGGTTGGTGAGGCCGAGGATGCCGACCTTCAGAGGGGTATCCTCGTCCAGCCACACCTCCTTGATCACGTACGGCTTGAAGGCCGGCTTCTCGTTCTTCGCGTGCAGCGCGTTGGCGCCCAGCAGCGGGAACTCCAGCTGGTCCTCGAAGGCCTTCACGGTGGGGATGCCGTAGTTGAACTCGTGGTTGCCGAGCGCGGCGGCGTCGTAGCCCATGAGGTTCATGGCGACGGCCATGGGGTGGTCGGGCACGTTGTCGCCGTCGGTGGCGATCGGCTCGATCCGGGCGTAGTAGTAGGTCAGCTGGGTGCCCTGGATGATGTCGCCGGAGTCGATCAGCAGGCAGCGGTCCCAGCCCTTCTCCTCGCGGACCTGGTTGGCCAGGGTGGAGATCTTGGCGAGGCCGACGTCGTTGTGCGCCTTGTCGGCGTACACGGCGTCGGTGAAGTAGTCCCAGTTGAGCACCCGGCCGTGCAGGTCGGTGGTGCCCATGACGGTGAAGGCCTGCTTGCGGCCCTTGCGCTTGCCCTTGGCGGCCGCCGGAGCCGGCTCGGCGGCCACGGCGGCGGGGGCGGCGGCGACGACTGCTCCGCCGGTCAGGGCGGCGCCGGCTGCGGTGGCGGCGGACCGGGTGACGAAGTCACGGCGGTTCAGGGGCATGGACGACTCTCCCGGGTGGGGACTGACGGGCCGATGGTCCGTCAACTGGTGTTCGGGTGGCGTGCCGAAGCGCATCGACGCGCGTAGAAGGACGCGCGTAGAAGTGTGCCGTGCGGGCCCGGCCGGTGGATAGCCCTCCGACGTTTCCAGCAGGTGAGATCTTGGCGACTCGTTCGTGACGGGGGTGCGCGGAGGGCGGGGTGGTAAGGGGACCCGGCCGGGCCCTGTCCGGTTTCCTCGGGGGCAGGACCCTCGGGGGCAGGACGCTCAGTTCAGGTCCGCGACCAGTCGGCGCACCTCGCGGCCGAGCTCCGCCTCCGGATCCGGGGCGGCCGGCCCCGCCCACGGCCGCCAGGTCAGCGCCCGCAGGTAGCCGGCCACCGCCACCGGCAGCCGGTGCCGCACGATCTCCTCGGGCACCGGCCCCGGCTCCGCCGAGCGCAGCGCCGCCAGCAGGCCCGCCACACCGGCCGAATCCGGCAGCGGCACCGTGGCCAGGTAGTCGGCCAGCGCGGCGAGCTCGGGATCGGGTCGCGGTGCGGGCTCCGGCGCGGGCTCCGGGTCCGGCCTGGGCGTCGACGTGGAAGCCGTCGACGGCCCCGACGGCAGCGGCGGCACCAGCGGATCGACGGGCAGGACGACGGGCGGCACGACGGGCGGGTCCGTCCGCGCGCCCGGCGTCAGCAGCGCGCCCGCCCCGTACAGCCCCGCCACCACCGCCGGCCACCACGCCCCGCCCAGCCCGGCGAAGTGCAGCCCCAGTCCCACCGCGCCGCCCCCGCAGCCGACCAGGTTCCGGGCCGACTCCAGGTACCGCAGCACCCGCCGGCCGAACCCGTCACTGGTAGCCACGAATCTCCTCGAACACCCCGTCCAGCGAACCCGACCCGTCGAACAGCTTGCCGCCGCTCACGTCCGCGATCCCCTGCAGCTGGCTCACCGCCGCCTCCCCGAACTTGATCGGGAACACCGGGATCGACTTCTGCCCGGCCGGCAGCCCGTCGTGGAACCGCTTGAAGTCGCCGTCCGAAGCCCCCTCGTTGCTCTCCCCGTCGGTCATCAGCACGATCGACGTGAACCGGTCGTCCCCCGCCGCCGACTGCTGCCGGTCGATCACCCGGTACGCCTCCTCCAGCGAGTCGTACAGCGCCGTACCCCCCGACGCCGCCAGCGACTGCACGTCCGCGTCGATCGACGCCAGCTCCGTCTCCGGGCCCGGCTTGCTTCCCGAGGCCGGCACCGCGTGCGTCCTCGCCCACTTCACCTTCGACGCGAAGGAGATCAGCGTCACCTCCTCGCGGTCCCGGAACCGGCGCACCGCCCGGGTGTCGTCCGCCCCCGTCAACCGGCCCAGCGCCGACTTCAGCGCCGAGATCCGCGAACCCTCCATCGATCCCGAGGTGTCCAGCACGTACACCGTCCGCGACGGCCGCCGCAGCTCGTTCTGGTACGAGGCCAGCAGCCCGTCCGCCACCGCCCGGCTCCCCGGGAACGGCAGCTCCCGGCGCCGGTCCGCCGGCAGCCCGGCCGCCGGCGACACCCCCGGCGCCACCGGGCGGCGCAGCGTCACCTCGGAGATCCGTTTCTGCACGTCCTCCTTCAACAGGTACGCCGTCAACCGCTGGAAGGAGTCCCGCTCCCGCTGCGCGGACGAGGACAGCAGCGACAGCGGATAGTCCGCCGACACCACCCCGTCCACCGGGCGGATCACCGTCAGCTGCTGGTCCGCCGCCAGCGACTTGTTCATCGACAGCAGCACCGACTCGTAGTTCACCAGCGCCCCGACCTTGCCCGGCTCCGCCCGGGTGTAGGCCTGCGCCAGCCAGCCCGAGGAGCCCGACGTCAGCTTCTGGCCGGTGAAGAACTGCTTCAACTGCGGCGCCGCCTTCTGCACGTCCCCCTCGGTCAGCGCCGCCCCCGCACCCGAGAACGCCGAGGCCACCGCCACCAGCGTCGAGAAGCCCGAGTTCGACCGGGACGGGTCCGCCATCCCGTACGCCAGCTTCCCGGCCGACGCCGCATCCCCGACCTGCGCCCAGGAGACCTTCGAACCGTCCCCCCAGCCGAGCTCGTTGAGGACCGAGGACCGCACCCCCACCGCCACCGGCGACACCATCACCGGCGTCTCCGACAGCACCTTCGACTTCCCCGCGTCATCCAGTCGCAGGTACTGGTTGGACGGGAACCACACCGCGTCGTACTTGCCGTCCGCCCGGCCCGAGGACACCGCGTCCGCGCCGTCCAGCGAGCCCGTCCAGGAGAACTGCACCGTCACCCCGGTCGCCTTCCTGGCGTCCTCCAGGATCGGCGCCAGGTCCTGCAACTCGCTGCCGGCCAGCACCCGCAGCACCCCCGGCTGCGCCGTCGTGGCCGGCGGGTCGGACGGCTTCGGGCCCGGCGGGGTGGAGGTGCAGGCGGCGGCCGCCAGCAGGGTCGCCAGCGCGGCGACCGGCCAACTGTGCTTATTCATCCGGGAGTTCACTGAGCCTTCCCCTTGGCGGCCTTGATCAGCCTGGTCAGGATGTCGGGCACGGGAATCTGCGGCTGGTTGACCTTCGCCGCCGCGAGATTGGGCGCCAGGACCGGGGTCTTGCCCTTCACCAGCGCGGCGAAGGCGTCCGGGTCGTCCTGCGGGCGGAAGCCGAACTTCGCCTCCAGCCGACGAAGTTCGGCGTTGTCGTGCAGCTGGGCGGCCAGCCGCCGGCCGTTCGGCGTGCGGCCGACGATGGTGTGGTCGGTGTAGATGGTGGTGTCCGGGTACAGCACCACCATGTCGCCGGTCGACTCGCCCTTCAGCACCATCGCGGCGGCCTGCGACTCGTACGCGAGCACCAGCGGATTGCCGACCCCGGCCAGGAAGGCCTTGAACGGCTCGTCGCTGCTGCTCTTCTGGCCGCCCTGGATCGCCGTCGCCGTGCGCAGCACGTCCTTGGTGGCGTCGATCCCGGCCTGGTCGTAGACCACCTGGCGGTTGTTCAGCAGGTACGACAGCAGGGCGATGTGCAGCGCCCCCGAGGAGGACGTCTCAGGGTCGGTGGTGGTGAGGAACACCGGGCCCTTCAACTCCGCGTGCTCGGTCGCGCCCGCGAGGTCCGGCCAGGTGCGGCCGGCCTTCAGCGCGGCCAGGTAGGCGTCCATCCGGAACGTCCACAGCCCGGTGGAATGGTCCAGGGTGGCCAGGCCGTTGCCCATCAGGACGTCCGCCACCGGGCGGTGCGCGAGGATCACCAGCGGCGAGTAGAACGGCTGGACCGGGACCTCCTTGATGTTCCAGTCCACGCGCAGCTTGTCGGCCGGTGGCTGACTGGCCGGGAACGCGAAGTCCTTCGCGTCGCCGTCCATCAGCCAGGAGCCGATGCTCTCCGCGTTCACCTTCATGCCCTGCTTGGCCAACTCGGCGACGACCTGCGGATCCTGGAAGAAGTCGCGCTTCTCCGAACCGATCAGGCCGGAGACGGTGACGATGTCGCCGCCCGGGTCGTCCTGCGGGATCAGCGCGTACGTCACCCCGCCCAGCAGGGCCAACGCCGCCAACACCCCCAGAGTGCGTCTCATGCCGAACGCCTCCCCCTCGTCCGCTACGTCGTCCGGGTGGTCACCCGGGGGTGACGAGCGTCCCGCCGGGCGGGGAGCGGCGGCCGAACCGACGGTGAACCAAGGGTGAACACCCCTTCACGGGTTCGCATCGGAAGGCCGGACGGCGACGGCACCCGGGCAGCTGCTCGCACACCGGTCCGAGGATGTGTCAGATTGTTCAACTCGCCTTACGGCAAAGGTCATCCCGCCGTCCGGACCCGCGTCGTGGTTACGCGCCGGTAATGCCTACCCTCAGCAGTATGCGCCGAGCAAAAATCGTCTGCACCCTCGGGCCGGCCACCGACTCGTACGACCAGATCAAATCCCTGGTCGACGCCGGAATGGACATCGCCCGTTTCAACCTCAGCCACGGAACCCACGACGAGCACGAGGAACGCTACCGCCGCGTCCGCAAGGCCGCCGACGAGAGCGGCCGCAGCGTCGGCATCCTCGTCGACCTTCAAGGCCCGAAGATCCGGCTCGACACCTTCGCCCACGGCCCCGTACTTCTCGAACGCGGCGACGAGTTCACCATCTCCACCGACAACGGCGTCGTCGGAGACAAGGACATCTGCGGCACCACCTACCCCGGCCTCGCCGCCGACGTCACCCGCGGCGAACGCATCCTCGTCGACGACGGCCGGGTCACCCTGGAGGTCGTCGAGGTCGACGGGCCGCGCGTGCGCTGCCTCGTCATCGAAGGCGGCCTCGTCTCCGACCACAAGGGCCTCAACCTCCCCGGCGTCGCCGTCTCCGTCCCCGCACTCAGCGACAAGGACGTCGCCGACCTGCGGTGGGGCCTGCGCACCGGCGCCGACCTGATCGCGCTCTCCTTCGTCCGCAGCGGCCGCGACATCGAGGACGTCCACCGGATCATGGCCGAGGAGGGGCGCCTCGTCCCCGTCATCGCCAAGATCGAGAAGCCGCAGGCGGTCGACAACCTGGAATCCATCGTCGACGCCTTCGACGGCATCATGGTGGCCCGCGGCGACCTGGGCGTGGAGATGCCCCTCGAACAGGTCCCGCTCGTCCAGAAGCGCGCCGTCAAACTCGCCAAGCGCAACGCCAAGCCGGTCATCGTCGCCACCCAGATGCTCGACTCGATGATCAACGCCTCCCGGCCCACCCGGGCCGAGGCCTCCGACGTCGCCAACGCCGTCCTCGACGGGACCGACGCCGTGATGCTCTCCGGCGAGACCTCCGTCGGCAAGTACCCCGTCGAGACCGTCAAGACCATGAGCCGCATCATCGAGGCCGCCGAAACCGACATCCTCGCCGCCGGACTGCCGCCCCTGACCACCGGCAACAAGCCGCGCACCCAGGGCGGCGCCGTCGCCCGCGCGGCCGCCGAGATCGGCGACTTCCTGCACGCCAAGTACCTCATCGCCTTCACCCAGTCCGGCGACACCGCACGCCGGCTGACCCGCTACCGCTCGCCCATCCCCGTCCTCGCCTTCACCTACGAACCCGCCGTCCGCAGCCAACTCGCCCTCACCTGGGGCGTCGAGACCTTCCTCGGCCCCTTCGCCCCCACCACCGACCAGATGGTCGAACAGGTCGACGCGGCCCTCCTGTCGCTCGGCCGCTGCCAGAAGGGCGACATCGTCGTCATCACCGCCGGCTCCCCGCCCGGCCTCGCCGGCTCCACCAACCTCGTCCGCGTCCACCACGTGGGGACCCTGGACAACTGACCGGAGTCCGAACGGTCATTCGTGGGCGGCATCCCTCATCCGGAGGGATGTCGCCCGCCGGTCCTCGGATCCGGGCGAGGCGGCCCTGGCGGCTCCATAACATTCGTGTTATGACTTGGGGAGAGGTGGAGCTCGAGCCGGAGGTCCGGGACTGGATTCTCGGACTGGGCCACGACGGTCAGGAAACGGTGACGTTCTACGTCGACCTGCTCGCCGCCCGCGGCCCCCTGCTCGGGGAACCGCACACCAGGCAATTGGACGGCAAGCTCCGGGAGCTGCGCTTCCACCTGGACGAGCTGGACATGCGCATCACCTACTGGATCGCGTCCGGCAGGAGGATCATCCTGCTGACCGTGTTCCGTAAGACGCGGATGCGGGAGACGGCGGAGGTCGACCGGGCGAGGCGGGCGCTGCGTCGCTGCGTGGCCGAGCAGCACACGGCTGACGAGGACGAGGAGTGGGCGAGATGAGCGAACGCACGTCCTGGCGTGCTCTGCGCGAGGAGATCCTGAACCGACCGGGGGCGGGCGCGGCCTACGAGGCGGCCCGGATCCGATTCGAACTCGGGGAGGCCGTCCGCCTGCGCCGTGAGGCGCTCGGCATGACCCAGACCCAGTTGTCCGCGGCGGCTGGTATGCAGCAGCCTGCCGTGGCCCGCTTCGAGGCGGGCGGAACGATGCCGACCATCGTGGTGCTGGAACGGCTCGCGGCGGCGCTGGGCATGCGGCTCACTGTCGAGTTGGAGCCCTTGGAGAGGGCGAGCTGAGCCGGGTGCACGGGTGGAATGCAGGTGATTCCGGGAGTATCCGTCGTGATGAAGGCCGGACGAATGAGGGCGTTGCGTAGGGTGCCGGGTGCGGGATTCGAACCCGCAAGCCCTCTCGGGCAGATGTGTTTGAGACATCCGTGTATGCCGTTCCACCAACCCGGCGGGGCCAGTCCCGACAGAGCATACCGGCTGTGTGCGGGCAGCTGCTGCTAGGTACCCTCATTTATTGCAGTACCCCGCCGGAACTAGGAGCCCCGTGAGCACCGCCGACGAGCAGGCACAGCCGCTTGAGACCGATTCGCCCCAGATCACCCGGATTGTGATCGCCGAGGATGAGGCGCTGATCCGCCTCGACCTCAAGGAGATGCTCGAAGAGGAGGGGTACACCGTCGTCGGTGAGGCCGGGGACGGGGCCACGGCGGTGAAGCTGGTGGAGGAGCTTCGGCCGGACCTCGCGATCTTCGATGTGAAGATGCCGGTGCTGGACGGGCTCTCCGCCGCCGAGCAGATCCACGAGAAGCACCTGGCGCCGGTTCTGATGCTGACGGCGTTCTCGCAGCGGGAGCTGGTGGACCGGGCGCGGGACGCCGGGGCGATGGCGTACATCGTGAAGCCGTTCAGCAAGGCGGATCTGGTGCCGGCGATCGAGATGGCGGTGTCGCGGTACACCGAGATGCGGACGCTGGAGGAGGAGATCGCGGATCTCACCCAGCGGCTGGAGACCCGGAAGCTGGTGGACCGGGCGAAGGGCGTGCTGCAGACGAAGTTCGGGCTGAACGAGCCGGCGGCGTTCCGGTGGATCCAGAAGACGTCGATGGACCGTCGGATGACGATGGCCGCGGTGGCCGAGGCGGTCATCGAGGAGGGCGCGGCCCAGGACCGCAAGAAGGCGGACGAGGACGCGTCCGAGTAGACGGACGCGAGGAGGGCCCGGCAGATCTCGTCTGCCGGGCCCTCCGTGCGTGGAGGCGTGGAGGCGTGGAGGTGTCAGTCCTCGCCGAGGTAGGCCTTGCGGACGGACTCGTCGTGCAGGAGGTCGGCGCCCGTCCCGGAGAGGACGATGCGGCCGGTCTCCATGACGTAGCCGCGGTCGGAGAGGGAGAGGGCGGCCTGGGCGTTCTGTTCGACGAGCAGGATGGTCGTGCCGGCGGCCTTGAGCTCGATGATGGTCGCCATGATCTTCTGCATCATCAGCGGCGACAGGCCCATGGACGGCTCGTCGAGCATGAGCAGTTTGGGCTGGGACATCAGGGCCCGCCCCATGGCGAGCATCTGCTGTTCGCCGCCGGAGAGGGTGCCGGCGGCCTGGCGGCGGCGTTCTCCGAGGATGGGGAAGAGGTCGTAGGCGCGGTCGACGTCGGCGGTGATGCCGGCGGTGTCGGTGCGCAGGAAGGCGCCGAGGAGGAGGTTCTCCTCGATGGTCATGCGGGGGAAGATGTGCCGGCCTTCGGGGGAGTGGGCGAGGCCGAGGGCGACGATCTTGTGGGCGGGGACGGCGGTGAGGTCCTGGCCGTCGAAGGCGATGCGTCCGGCGGTGGGTTTGAGGAGCCCGGAGAGGGTGCGCAGGGTGGTGGTCTTGCCGGCGCCGTTGGTGCCGATGAGGGTGGTGACCTCGCCCTGGTTGACGGTGAAGCTGATGCCCTTGACGGCTTCGATCTTGCCGTAGGCGACGCGGAGGTCCTCGACCTCGAGGAGTGCGGTCACTGGTCGGTCTCCGTAACGGTCTCCGCGACTGCGGGGGTGGTGCCTTCGAGCGGGGCGCCGAGGTAGGCGGTGATGACGCGTTCGTCGTTCTGGACGGTTTCGCGGTCGCCTTCGACGATCTTCTGCCCCTGGACGAGGACGGCGGTGCGGTCGCAGAGGTTGAAGATGAAGCGCATGTCGTGCTCGATGACGAGGATCGAGACGCCCTGGTCGCGGATGGCGAAGACGAGTTCCTCGGCGGCGCGGGTCTCCTGGGGGTTCATGCCGGCGGTGGGTTCGTCGAGCAGCAGGAGGCCGGGGTCGGAGGCGAGGGCGCGGGCGATCTCCAGCTTGCGCTGTTCGCCGTAGGGGAGGTTGCGGGCGAGGTGGTCGGCCTTGTCGGCGAGGCCGGTGAAGGCGAGGAGTTCCATGGCCTTCTCGCGGCTCTCGTTTTCGGCGCGGTGGTAGCCGGGGCCGCGGAGGATGGCGGAGAAGATGCCTTCCTTGGTGCGGGTGTGGCGGCCGACGAGGACGTTCTCCAGGACGGTCATGTTGGCGAAGAGCCGGATGTTCTGGAAGGTGCGGGCGATGCCGGCCTGGGTGACGAGGTGGGGCTTGGGCGGCAGGAGGGTGCCGCGGTAGCGGACGGCGCCCTCGGTGGGGACGTAGAGGCCGGTGAGGCAGTTGAAGAAGGTGGTCTTGCCGGCGCCGTTGGGGCCGATGAGGCCGATGATCTCGCCTTCGCCGACGGTGAGGCTGACGTCGTTGACGGCGGTGAGGCCGCCGAAGCGCATGGTGACGCCGGTGACTTCGAGCAGGGGTGTGGCGGTGGTGGTCATCTGGGTGGTCACGCCCCTGCCTTGGTGAGTGCGGCGCCGTCGCCGGCGGGCTGGGCCGGGATGGCGGCCTCGTGGAACTCCAGTTGGCGGCGCCGGTTGGGGATGAGGCCCTCGGGGCGGACGCGCATCAGGATGATGAGGGCGGCGCCGAAGGCGAGCAGCTGGTAGTCGGAGAGGAATTCGAGCTTCTTGGGGATGAGGAAGAGGAGGGTGGCGCCGGCGAGGGGCCCGCTGATGGTGCCCATGCCGCCGAGGATGACGGCGGCGAGCAGGAACGCGGAGTTGGGCGGGAGGGCCTCGGCGAAGGTGTACTGGTCGGGGGTGACGGTGTAGCTGACGTGGGCCTGGACGGTGCCGGCGAGGCCGGCGAGGCAGGCGCCGAGGGCGAAGGCGAGGAGCTTGAGGCGGAAGCCGTTGATGCCCATGGCCTCGGCGGCGGTCTCGTCCTCGCGGATGGCGACCCAGGCGCGGCCGATGCGGGAGTTGCCGACCCGGGCGAAGACGAGCACGACCAGGGCGGTGACGAGGAGCATCAGCAGGTAGTAGTTGGAGAAGCGGCCGAGCTCGATGCCGGCGACGGTGTGCGGCTTGCCGAGGTCGAAGCCGAGGATCTCCAGGTCGGGGATCCGGGGGATGCCGTTGGAGCCGTTGGTGACCTTGGGGCCGGTGGTGCCGTTGAGGTTGAGCATGGTGATGCGGAAGATCTCGCCGAAGCCGAGGGTGACGATGGCGAGGTAGTCGCCGCGCAGGCGCAGCGTGGGGGCGCCGATGAGGACGCCGAAGACCATGGAGACGGCGGCGCCGGTGAGCATCGCGGCCCAGAACGGGAACTGGACGTGGATGGGGGAGGCGGGGGAGCCGGAGACCAGGGCGGCGGCGTAGGCGCCGACGCCGAGGAAGGCGACGTAGCCGAGGTCGAGCAGGCCGGCGAGGCCGACGACGATGTTGAGGCCGAGGGCGACGGTGGCGAAGATCAGGATGTTGGTGGCGACGGACGTGTACTGGTCGCTCGTCTGGGTGAAGGGGAAGCTGGCGGCGGCGGCGAAGGCGGCGCCGGTGGTGACGGGGCGGTGCTTGACGGTCAGGGCGCGCAGCCGGGCGAGCAGGCCGGACCGGGTGAGGGCGGGGACGACGAGGGCGGCGAGCAGCAGGTAGCCGATGAAGAGTTCGCCGTACTCGGTGTCGATGCCGAAGGTGATCGTGAACAGTCCGAGGCCGAAGGCCAGGACGATGATCAGGACTTCGGCCCAGGAGGGGAGTTGGCGCGGCGCGGGCAGGGGCCGGTCGACGGTGCCCAGGCGCAGCCAGGTGTGGGCGAGGTGGCCGAGCTGGAGCAGCAGGACGACGCCGGCGGCGATGGCGAGGGCTCCCGCGAGGGCGGTCATCACGGGGGCGACGGGCTGGTCGCCGGGGATGGCGTGGGCGGCGAACCAGCCGGCGGGGGCGACGGGGACGAGCAGGAAGAGGCGCTTGTCGAGGATGCGCAGCGGGACGCGGGTGCGGCGGTCGAGGGGGAGGCCGAGGGCGCCGAGGACGGTGAGGAGGCCGCCGGCGGCGAGGATCCAGCCGCCGGCTTCGAGGTTGGCGAGGCCGCCGAGTTCGGTGGCGATGGCGGCGACGGAGAAGACGCTGACGGCGAGGGCGCCGGTGGCGGTGTAGAGGACGGCGTTGTGGCTGCGGGTGGGGGCGGCCCAGCGCAGGCCGGGGGTGCCGTGGGTGGCGAGGAGCAGGAGGAGGGTGAGGAGTCCGGCGGCGAGGGCGAGCCATTGGAGGCCGGCGGGTGAGCCGGTGTAGGTGAGGTCGCCGGGGAAGTCGGAGGTCCAGGTCCAGGGGAGGGCGGCGGAGGCGGCGGTGGTGAGGGCGCCGAGGCCGGTGAGGGCGGTGGCGGCGCGGGCCGGCAGGGGGATGACCGGGGTGGTTTCGGTGGTGGTGGTCATGGTGGTCACGCCCTGTCCGCGACGCGCTCGCCGAGCAGGCCCTGGGGCCGGACGAGGAGCACGAGGATGAGGAGTACGAAGGCCCAGACGTCCTTCCAGGCGCCGCCTCCGAAGAGGTGCATGCCGGGGAGGTGCTGGATGTAGCCGGTGGCGAGGCTTTCGGCGAGGCCGAGGGCGATGCCGCCGAGCATGGCTCCGTAGATGTTGCCGATGCCGCCGAGGACGGCGGCGGTGAAGGCCTTGAGGCCGAGGATGAAGCCCATGCGGAAGTCGACCTGGCCGCTGCGCAGTCCGTAGGCGACGGCGGCGACGGCGGCGAACGCGGCGCCGATGGCGAAGGCCATGACGATGATGCGGTCGGTGTCGATGCCCATGAGCTTGGCGGTGTCGGGGTCCTGGCTGGTGGCCTGCATGGCGCGGCCGGAGCGGGTGCGGGTGACGAACCAGCCGAGGGCGAGCATGCACAGCGGGGCGGCGATGAGCAGGAAGAGGTCGCTGCGCTGGATGGTGACGGAGCCGAGGCTGAAGGGGTCGCCGGGGATCTTGGGGAAGACCCGGGCCTTCTTGGCGTCGGGGTAGAAGGAGAAGACGAGTTGCTGGAGGAAGATGGACAGCCCGATCGCGGTGATGAGGGGGGCGAGTCGGGGGGCGTTGCGCAGGGGCCGGTAGGCGAAGCGCTCGGCGGCGACGGCGGTGAGGGTGGAGACCAGGATGCCGGCGATCAGCATGAGCGGCAGGGCCAGCCACAGGGTGGTGCCGCCGGGGAGGGCGAGGTAGGCGGTCAGGGCGCCGAAGCCGCCGACCATGACGATCTCGCCGTGGGCGAAGTTGATGAGCTGGACGATGCCGTAGACCATCGTGTAGCCGATCGCGACGAGTCCGTAGAGGGCGCCGAGGATCAGGCCGTTGGCCAGCTGCTGCGGTAGGTCGTGCACCGCTGGGCCTCCGTAGTGCGTTCGGGGTTGTCCGCGTGGGTGGTGGATGTGGGGGCGCGCGGGGGCACTCGTGGCGCCCCCGCGCGCTGTGCTGCTGGAAGGTGGTGCGGGCCGGCTCAGCGGTTGAGGTTCAGCCGTCGAGGGCTGAGCCGCTGGAGGCCCAGCTGTCGAGGGCTCAGCCGTTGAAGGCCCAGCCGCTGGAGGCTCAGCCGTTGAAGGTGCCGGTCTTCTCCACGGTCCACTTGCCGTCCTTGACGGTGTAGACGGTGAGTTGCTTGTTGGTGGTGTCGCCGAACTCGTCGAAGGAGACCTTGCCGGTGACGCCGTCGAAGGAGACCTTCTGGACGGCGTCGACGACGGCGGCGCGCGGGTTGGCGGGCAGCTTGCCGTTGTTGGCGGCGGCGACGGCCTTGACGGCCTGGATGATGGCCCAGCCGCTGTCGTAGGAGTAGCCGCCGTAGGTCTCGTAGGGGTCCTTGTAGCCGGCGGCCTTGTAGTCGGCGATGAACTTGGCGGCGGTGGGGAGTTGCTCGACGGCGCCGCCGACGGCGGTGGCGTAGTCGCCGGCGCTCTTGGGGTTGAGCTTGATGAAGTCGGCGCTCTGCATGCCGTCGCCGCCCATCAGCGGGATGTTGACGCCGGCGTCCTTGAGCTGGAGGGAGAGCGGGCCGGCGGCGGGGTACTCGCCGCCGTAGTAGACGGCTTCGGCGCCGGAGGTCTTGACCTTGGTGACGATGGCGGAGAAGTCGCGGTCGTCGGGGTTGACGTGCTCCTCGCCGACGATGTTGCCGCCCTGCTTGGTGAATTCGGCCTTGAAGGTGGCGGCGAGGCCGGCGCCGTAGGTCTTCTGGTCGTCGATGAGGAAGACCTTGGACTTCTTGGCGTCCTTGGCGAGGAACTGGGCGGCGAAGGGGCCCTGGACGGCGTCGGTGGTGGCGGTGCGGAAGTAGGTCTTGAAGGGGCGCTTCTTCTCGCCGGTGACCCACTTCTCGCCCTGGCTGAGGGCGACGCCGGTGTTGGCGGGGGAGATCTCGACGAGGTTGGCGTCGTTGAAGATCTGCTGCATCGACTGGGCGACGCTGGAGTTGAGCGGGCCGACGACGCCGAGGACGCTGTTGTCGGCGACGAGCTGGGTGGCGTTCTGCTGGCCGGGGCCGGGCTTGGCGGTGTCGTCGAGGGCCTTGACCTGGAACTTGACGCCGGGGACCTCGTTCTGCTCGTTGGCCTTCTTGACCGCGAGGTCGACGGAGTTGCGGATGCCGATGCCGATGGCGGAGAGGTCGCCGGTGAGCGGGGCGTCGATGCCGATGGTGACGGTGGTGGCGGAGCCGCTGTTGCCGCTGCCTCCGTCGGCGGACTTCTTGTCGTCGCGGGAGCCGCACGCGCTGAGGCTCAGGGCGCCGATCACGGCAATGCTCACGACAATTGCGGAACGGTGACGCACGAGGGTCCCCTTCGGTTCGGGAGGCGCCGCGCCTGAGTTGGCGGGAGCCGGGATGCGCGGAGGGCCGGGCCCAATCCGTTGGCGCGGTGACTGGCCGTGACTCTAGATGCCTCTGGGCGACTCGGGCAGTGGTGTGGCGAGGCTGTGATTCTCTTGTTATGAGCACACAGAGCAGTTGTCTCAGCATGTGGTCGTTTTGGCGCGAGCGATCCGCCGATGTAGGGCGTTTAGGGGCTGTTGGGGCGATGTAAGGGCCGGAAATGGGGGTTGCAGCTGGCTTGGTCGATAGTCGGACGCCCGTGTCCGATTCACTTGTTCCGGTCATGCTCGTCCGGATTTCGGACAGCGAGGGCATGGCGAAGGAACTCCGGGCCGCCTGCGAGCCTCGGAGCGGGCCATTGCTCGGATTTCCTACTTGTTACGTAGCGTTACCTGCGCGGATTCCGGGCATGCTGCCGCGTCGGCCGCGCCCGGACATGCCGCCGCCCCCTTGTCCAGACCAACGCCTGCCCAGGGTGGCGGAAGGTCAAACAAGGGGGCGGTCAAGGGATTTGATGATCCGTCGGCACCGGGAAGGGTCCCGGCGCGGGGTCAGAGGTCGCGCAGCATGCAGGTCAGCCGGCAGCTGGTGACCCGCTTGCCGGTGTCGTCGGTGATCGCGATCTCGTACGTGGCGGCGGTGCGGCCCTTGAACACCGCCGTCGCCACCCCGGTGACCAGCCCGGAGGTGGCCGAGCGGTGGTGGGTGGCGTTGAGGTCCACCCCGACCGCGTACCGGCCGGGGCCCGCGTGCAGCATCGCGCCGATCGAGCCCAGCGTCTCGGCCAGCGCCGCGGACGCGCCGCCGTGCAGCAGCCCGTACGGCTGCTGGTTGCCCTCCACCGGCATGGTGCCGACCACCCGGTCGCCGGAGGCCTCGACGATCCGGATGCCGAGCTTCTCGCCGAGGGCGCCGCCGGAGAAGGTCTGCGGGTCGACGCCGAGCTTGGCGAAGTGGTCCAGCACGTCCTGCGGGACCTTCAGGACGGGGGCCGCGTCGGGGGCCGCGTCGGTCATGGGGAACTCCTGCCGCTCGGGGATCGTCATCGTGCTGCCTGTGATCGTACGACCGTCCTACTCGGCGGTAGCGGCCGTGTCCGGGGTCGGGGCGTGTCAACGGACGCCCCGGGCACGGCGGCCCCCGGCGCGCCCCCGCCGCCCGCGCCCCGCGCCCGATCGGCACGGCGCCCGATCGGCACGGCGCCCCTTTTGTCGGTGCCGGGCCATAGGATCGGTGGCCGGTAGTGGAATCGGCAGGAACGGGACGTTGACGTGGCTACGCAGAGTACGGACAAGGGCGCGACGGGTGGCGGCGGGGCCGGCCCGCGGCCCCGGCTGATGCTGCTCGACGGGCACTCGATGGCCTACCGGGCCTTCTACGCCCTGCCCGTGGAGAACTTCAACACCTCCACCGGCCAGCCCACCAACGCGGTCTACGGCTTCGCCTCGATGCTCGCCAACACCGTCCGGGACGAGCAGCCCACCCACCTCGCCGTCGCCTTCGACCTCTCCCGGCAGACCTTCCGCTCCGTCGAGTTCCCCGACTACAAGGCCAACCGCGCCAAGACGCCGGACGAGTTCCGCAGCCAGATCGGCCTGATCGGCGAACTGCTCGACGCGATGAACGTCCCCCGGCTGACGGCCGAGGGCTTCGAGGCCGACGACATCATCGCCACCCTGGCCACCGCCGCCGAGGCGGCCGGCTACGACGTCGACATCGTCACCGGCGACCGCGACTCCCTCCAACTGGTCACCGACCACATCACCGTGCTCTACCCGACCAAGGGCGTCTCCGAGCTCACCCGCTACACCCCGGAGAAGGTCGCCGAGAAGTACGGCGTCACCCCGCGCCAGTACCCGGACCTCGCCGCCCTGCGCGGCGACCCGTCCGACAACCTGCCCGGCATCCCCGGCGTCGGCGAGAAGACCGCCGCCAAGTGGGTCAACCAGTTCGGCTCCTTCGACGAACTCGTCTCCCGCGCCGACGAGGTGAAGGGCAAGATCGGCGAGAAGCTGCGCGAACACCTCGACTCGGTCAAGCGCAACCGCGTCCTCACCGAGCTCGTCCGCGACGTCGAACTCCCGCTCGGCGTCGGCGACCTGGCCCGCGCGCCGTTCGACAAGGCCGCCGTCGGCACGCTGATGGAGTCGCTGGAGTTCCGCAACGCCAACTTCCGCGACCGCGTCCACGGCATCGACCCGGCCGGCGGCGAGGAGGAGGCCGCGGCCGAACTCGCCCCCGGCGTCGAGGTCGACGGCGAACTCCTCACCGACCCGGGCACGCTGGCCGGCTGGCTGCGCGAGCACGCTGCCGACACCAAGGCCCCGGTCGCCCTCGCCGCGGTCTACCAGTGGGCGCTCGGCACCGGCGAGGTCGCCGAAGTCGCCCTGGCCGCAGGGGAGTCCGCCGCCTGGTTCGACCCGGCGCAGCTCGCCGAGGAGGACGAGCGGGCCTTCGCCGCCTGGCTCGCCGACCCGGCCGCCCCCAAGGCCCTGCACATCGCCAAGCAGGTCATGCGGGCCTTCGCCGAGCGCGGCTGGGCCATCGAGGGCGTCGTCGCCGACACCGCCCTCGCCGCCTACCTGGAGAAGCCCGGCCGCCGCACCTTCACCCTGGAGGTGCTCGCCGAGGAGTACCTGGCCCGCTCGCTCACCCCCGCCCCCGCCACCGAGGACGGCCAACTCGCCTTCGACGCCCCGGAGGAGGACCCGGCGGCCGGCGCCCAGGCACTCATGCTCCAGGCCCGCGCCGTCCTCGACCTCGCCGCGCTCTTCGACACCCGCCTCGCCGAGGTCGGCGCCACCGGGCTGCTGCGCGACATGGAGCTGCCGATCGCCGCCCTGCTGGCCCGGATGGAGCGCACCGGCATCGCCGCCGACCGCCCCTGGCTCACCAGCCTGGAGACGCAGTTCGCCACCGAGATCCAGCGCGTGGTCGAGGAGGCGCACGCCGCCGCCGGGCGCGAGTTCAACCTCGGCTCGCCCAAGCAGCTCCAGGAGATCCTCTTCGGCGAGCTCGCCCTCCCCAAGACCAAGAAGATCAAGACCGGCTACACCACCGACGCCGACGCGCTCACCTGGCTCGCCACCCAGACCGACAACGAACTGCCGGTCATCCTGCTGCGCCACCGCGACCAGGCCAAGCTGCGCACCACCGTCGAGGGCCTGCTCAAGACGGTCTCGCCCAAGGGCCGCATCCACACCACCTTCAACCAGATGGTCGCCGCCACCGGCCGGCTCTCCTCGCAGGACCCGAACCTGCAGAACATCCCCGTCCGCACCGAGGAGGGCCGCGCCATCCGCCGCGCCTTCGTCGTCGGCGAGGGCTACGAGTCGCTGCTCACCGCCGACTACTCGCAGATCGAACTGCGCATCATGGCCCACCTCTCCGAGGACGAGGCCCTGTTGGAGGCCTTCGCCACCGGCGAGGACCTGCACACCACCGTCGCCTCCCAGGTCTTCGAGGTCCCGGGCACCGCGGTGGACGCCGAGATGCGCCGCAAGATCAAGGCGATGTCCTACGGCCTCGCCTACGGGCTGTCCGCGTACGGGCTCTCGCAGCAGCTCGGCATCAAGCCCGGCGAGGCCCAGGGCCTGATGGACACCTACTTCGAGCGCTTCGGCGGCGTCCGCGACTACCTGCGCCGGGTCGTCGACGAGGCCCGCGCCACCGGCTACACCGAGACGCTGCTCGGCCGCCGCCGCTACCTGCCGGACCTCAACAGCGACAACCGCCAGCGCCGCGAGATGGCGGAGCGGATGGCCCTCAACGCCCCGATCCAGGGCTCGGCCGCCGACATCGTCAAGATCGCCATGCTGCGGGTGGACGAGGCGCTGCGCGCCGCCGGCCTCACCTCCCGGATGCTGCTCCAGGTGCACGACGAAATCGTGCTGGAGCTGACGCCGGGCGAGCGCGAGCAGGTCGAGGCGATCGTCCGCGAGCAGATGGCCGGCGCCTACCCGCTGCGCGCCCCGCTGGACGTCTCGGTGGGCGTCGGCGCCAACTGGGAGGCCGCCGCGCACTGATCCGGCGGCGCGGTTCGGCGGTGCAGGGCTGCGGTGCGGTTCGGCGGTGCGGTTCTCGGCGGGCCCGGACACGGCTGGTGTCCGGGCCCGCCGCTCCGCTCCCGCGGGCCGTCGCGCAGCGGGCGCGACGATCGGCGGTGGGCAGCGGCGGATGGCGGAGAGCCCCTTGGCGGTCCAGAATGATCCGATGGTCACGCTTGAGACTCCGCGTCTGATCCTGCGTCGCTGGCGCGAGGAGGACGTCGCGCCCATGGCTGCCGTCAATGCCGACCCCGAGGTCATGCGGTGGATCCGTGACGGCAGCGTCCGTGACGAACAGCAGACCCGCGGCGGGATCCAGGCCTGGGAGAGCGAGTGGGAGGCGCAGGGCTTCGGCCTGTTCGCCGTGGAGATCCGGTCCACTGGTGAGCTGGCCGGGTTCACCGGCCTCTCGGTCCCCGAATTCCTGCCGGAGGTACTGCCGGCGGTCGAGGTCGGCTGGCGGCTGGGGCGCTCCCACTGGGGGCGGGGCTTGGCCACCGAGGCCGCTGCGGCGGCTGTGCGGTTCGCGTTCGAGGAGCGAGGGCTGGAGCGGATCGTCAGCATCACTCAGGTGGGCAACGACGCCTCCGAACGGATCATGACCAAACTGGGGATGCAGCTGGCCCGTGAGACCGTCAGTCCCGCCGGCGGTCGGCGAGTGCGGGTGTTCGCGTTGTCGTCGGACCAGTACGCCGCAACCCCTCGTCACTGAGCGCGGTCACCTCCCGCCGGCCCGCCTTCGGAGTCAGCTGCTCCCCGTCTCCCGTGCGTCGGCTGCGTCCGCGGTGTCCGCGGCGTCCGCGGCGTCGGCTACGTTCGCGCGGTGCAGGAACGCCTCGACGAGGCGGTCGGTGAAAGCCTGGTCCACGGGTTCCGCCGTCACCAGGACGCGGTGGTAGAGCGGTCCCACGAGTTGGTCGATCTCCGCCGCCATGTCGAGTCCGGCGGCGAGCTGGCCGCGTTCCACCGCGCGTTCCAGCGGGAGCCGGTCGCGTCGGCGCTGTTCGTCGAGGTACCCGGACCGCAGGGCGGCGGCGAACGCGGGATCGTGCTGGGCGTGCCCGATGAGGGCCTTGAAGACGGCGCCCGCGTCGGACCGGGTGAGGAACAGGGCCAGTTGGCGCAGGTGGGCGCGCAGGTCCGGGGCCAGGTCGCCGTGGTCCGGCGGGGTCAGGGCTTCGGTCGCGTCCTGGAGGAAGGCGTCCAGGAGGATGTCGGTCTTGGTCTTCCACCAGCGGTAGACGGTCTGCTTGGCGACGCCCGCCCGGGCGGCGATGCCCTCGATGGTGACGCCGGTGAAGCCCTTCTCGACCAAGAGGTCGTCGGCCGCCTCCAGCACTGCCTGCCGGGCCTGTTCGCTGCGGCCGTGCCGGTTGCCGTGGTGGCGTGCCGCCGGTTGTGACCCGGCCGCCGCGGCGGCCGTACTTCCTCGTTCCATGTCTGCCTCCTGGGGCCAGGGTAGGCCAGAACCGCTAGACGCAACGCAACGGTGCGTCTAGTCTAGGCCCATGACACCCACCAACACCCTCGAAGACCCCCGCGTCGCCACCGCCCTCGACCGGATGTTCCGGCATGCCGAGCAGGACGAGGCGACCAGCAGGCGGATCCGGGCGGCGTGGCCCCAGAACTCCGCGCCCCTCGGCCCGCAGGAGCAGGCCGACGCCAACGCCGAGGTGTACATGCCGATTTCCGCCCAGGGCGGCCGCCTCCTCTACAACCTGATCCGGGCCACCCGCCCCGCCACCGTCGTCGAGTTCGGCACGTCCTTCGGCATCTCCACGCTCCATCTCGCCGCCGCGGTGCGCGACAACGGGACGGGGCGGGTGATCAGTACGGAACTGAGCGCCGCCAAGGCCGCGGCCGCCCGCCGGACGTTCACCGAGACGGGACTGGACGACCTGATCACCGTCCTCGAAGGAGACGCCCGCGACACCCTCGCCGCAGTCGACGGCTCCGCGGACTTCGTCCTCCTCGACGGCTGGAAGGACCTGTGCCTGCCCGTCCTGCGACTCCTCGAACCACGCCTCGCGCCCGGCACCCTCGTCGTCGCCGACGACGTCGACCTGGAGGCCCTCGCGCCCTACCTCGACTACGTCCGCGACCCCCGCAACGGCTACCAGAGCGTCACGTTCCCCGTGGAGGACGGAATGGAGATCAGCTGCCGCCTCTAGACCCGTGTGGCGTCGTGATCGGTTGTGGGCACCGCCTTCTGCGTGGGGGTGGAACCCGGTACGACACCGGTCGTGACGCGTGGGCAACTCACGAATGCCCTGCGGGTGGACGGCCCGGATGAGGCCGACGTGGCCCCCCGGGCGGAGCCGGTCGCCGTCGGCCGACGGCCCGGAGGCCCGGCCCTGGGAAAAGGGCGCGCGCCACTGCGTCCGGTCAGGCGATCATGGCTGCCATGACGGACGCAACCGGACCGGAGCCGCTGGGCGTGTGCCTCGTGGCCAATGTCGCTCAGGAGACCGGTCACGGCGAAGGCGGGTCGGAGATCCGCAAGGGGCTGCGGCACTTCGCGCCGGGGGCGAAGGTGTGGATCGCGCCGCCGGCCTGGGGCGACGGCGGTGACTGCGTCATCGTGGCCGGACGTCATCGGGGCAACAGCCGTCGCTACGTGCGGATCGTGATCAAGAGTCGGTTCCTGGTGAACTTCAGGGTCCACGCCGTCTACAGCCCGGCGCTGGTGCGCGCGTTGACGGAGGCGGGACCCGGCGAGGAGAAGGAGTTCGGCGCCCGCTTCCTGTGGGATCCGGAGCAGGCGGAGAGCTGGGCGCGATCCCGGAACACGCCGAGGACGGGCTGAGGGCGGGCTGAGGGCGGGCTGAGGGTGGGCTGAGGGCGGGCTGAGGGCGGCGAAACCGGCGCGCCGGTGGGGCGGCGCGCCGGGAACACTGCTCCGGGTCAGCCCGCGAGGTGCTCCAGGAGCAGCGGCACGATCCGCTCGGCGTCGGCCTCCGGCAGCCAGTGGGTGGCACCCTCCAGCGCGACGAACCGGTACGGGGCGCTGACGTGCTTGGCCGTCAGGTCGGCGGCGTCGCGGCCCAAAGCGCGGTCCTCGGTACCCCAGACGAAGAGCGTGCGGACGGTGATCTCGCCGGCCGGCACCCGGAGTTCCTCGTTGATCGCCCGGTACCAGTTGAGCCCGGCCGTCAGCACGCCCGGCTCGGTCAGCCGTCGGACGTTGGACTCGGCCTGGTCCGTCGGCAGTGCGCCCCGGTAGATCGCGCGCAGCCTGGCCGCGTCGTCGGCCAGCATGGCCTGTTCGGCCACGTGCTCCGGAAGGCGGAACTCCCTGATGTACTGGGAGCGTTCGCGCTGGTCGCTGTCGTTGTTCAGGGCCTCGTAGAGCGCCTCGGGGTGCGGGGTGGAGAGCACGGTCAGGCTGTGCAGCCGCTCCGGGTGGGTGGAGGCCAGCGCCCAGGCGACGAGGCCGCCCCAGTCGTGGGCGACCAGGTGGAAGCGCGGCGCGTCCAGGGCGTCGGCGAAGCCCAGCGCGTCCGCGACCAGCAGCTCGACGGAGTAGTCCGCGATGTCGGAGGGGCGGGCGTCGGGGGAGTAGCCGCGCTGGTCCACCGCCACCGCGCGGTAGCCGGCCGCGGCCAGGGCCGTCAGCTCGGCGCTCCAGCAGTCGGCGAACTCGGGGAACCCGTGCAGCAGCAGGACGAGCTCCCCGTCGGCGGGCCCGGCGGCCAGTCCGTCGAAGGTGTGCCGGCCGACGGTCAGACGAACGGCGGTGGGCAGGGGTGAGGACATGGTCAGCTCCTGTTGGTAGCGCGTCAACAGGGCGATCACATCATAGGGTTGGGTGGCCGGATTCGGCGGGCGGATGTGGCGGGCGGTGCGGTGGCCGACGCCGGTGCTCGCCCTTGGCGCGAGGGCCCGGGGGGGGGGGGGGGGGGGGGGGGGGGGGGGGGGGGGGGGGGGGGGGGGGGTTGGGGGGGGGGAAGGGGGGGGGGGGGGGGCGTCTCGGGTTTTCGCG
>NZ_JBWKEQ010000004.1:194731-294087 GCF_056435365.1 Kitasatospora sp. NPDC043949
AACAAAAAACCCCCCCCCCCCCCCAACCCCCCCCTCCCCCCCCACCACTCCCCCCAGGGCCAACCCGGGGGGGGGACCCCAGCCCGCCCCCCCCCCCCCCCCCCCCCAGCTCGGCCCGTCGCCGTCGACGACCGCGCGCGGGGTCGCCGCCTTCGAGGTCTCGGGCGACGAGTGGAGCGGCGATCACGGCCGTGGATGCATGGCAGGCTGGCCCTGCATGGTGGTCAGTGATGTGTCGTGGGCCGATGACGAGGTGTTGGCGGTGTGTCCTGAGCTGACGGATGCCGAACTCGACGAGTTGTTCAGCGCGTCGTGGCCGAATCACAAGCCGACCTCCTTCGCGCCGATGCTGGCCCGCAGCCTGGCTTGGATCGCGGCGCGCCGGGGGAACCGGCTGGTCGGATTCGTCAACGTCGTCGGCGACGGCGGTGTGCACGCCTTCGTCCTGGACACCACCGTGCACCCGGACGAGCGCGGGCAGGGGCTCGGGACCCGGTTGGTGAGGGCGGCTGCCGACGAGGCGAGCGCACGCGGTGCCGAGTGGCTGCACGTCGACTACGAACCGCACCTGGAGTCCTTCTACGGTCAGTGCGGATTCCGGCCGACCGCCGCCGGGCTCATGCGACTCTGAGCGTTCCGCCTCCGTCGCAGGGATGACTGGGCAGTCTGAAGCGGTGGGTGATCGGTGAGGATCGTTGCCATGACTTACGTGATCGAAGCTGCTCGTCCGGGTGACTCCGCGCAGTTGGGGCCGTTGCTGCTGAGGGCTTGGCTGCAGACATACCCCAACCCGGAGGTGGGGATCGACGAGGACTGGATCCGTGAGCATCGCGGCTCGTCAGCTACCGCGGAAGGCATCAACCAGTGGCGGGAGTTCATCGAGGCAGCGAACCAGGACCCGGATCTGCTGTTCTGCCGTGTTCTCCGTTCTGAAACCGAGATCGTCGGCGTTCTCTGCGGGCGCCGCGGCGAGGTGGTCACTCTCGGACCGATGTATCTGCTGGAACACGTCCAGGGCCAGGGACTCGGTGGCCGCATGATGACCGAGTTCCTCACCTGGGCCGGAGCCACACCCATATGCCTATGGGCCACCGACTACAACGACAGCGCGGTCCGCTTCTACCAGCGCCACGGATTCAAGGCCACGAGCGAGCGAGAGCTTTGGCAAGGAAGGCTGCCCAACCTCCGTATGACCCGCGAGGTCGCACCCAGCCTCAACAGCTGAGCTACCCGCGTTGGCAGCAACTGCCTCGAAGGCCAGCTGCGGGAGAACCCACGCCACGAGCTCGTGGGTGGGGCGAATGCAGACTCGACGGCCCGCCGCCGGAAGGGGTGGCGGGCCGCCCCGTGGACTGCTGCTGTTTCTCGTGAACATCCACGGTCCTCAAGATCGGCAACCGCGGCTCAAACCGGCAGACAAACGCTACTGCTGGAAGTGAACGAAGCCAGGGCGGTGTGCGGCAGGTGGGCTCTGCGGGGGTTGGGGGCGGGTGTGCGCAGGAAGTCGGGTGGGTCGACTTCCTGTGTTCATGGGTGGGTTGCGTGGGTGGCTTGGGCTTGGGTGCGGCAGTGGGTGAGGGCGGGTTTGAGGCGGGGGTCGGGGGAGGGGCGGGCTGTGAGGAGTTCGCCGGCGGTGGTGAGGGTGGTCCAGTAGTGGGTGGGGTCGCCGGTGGTGGGGTGGGGTTGGGTGGCGGTGAGGGAGAGGTAGGCGGTGGTGAGGTTGCCGGTGGTGAACCAGCGGGTGAGGCCGTGTTGGTGGCCGGCGCGGATGCTGCCGTGGGCGTCGATGGCGGTGAGGAAGAGGTCGATGACGGCGAGGTCGCGGTCGTCGGGGGTTTTGGGGATGTCGAAGACGCCGAGGGCTTCGAGGAGTTCGCCGGTGTCGTTCTCTGTGCCGGGGCGGGGGTTGGCGAGGAGGGCGTCGTAGCAGTCGTCGAGGCGGCGTTGGGTTTCGGCGGCGGGGATGCCGAGGGCGGTGCAGACGGCGCGGGCTGAGCGCAGGGGTTGGCGGGTGCGGCGGGCGAGGGTGGCGTAGGTGTCGGCGGGGGTGGAGCCGGTGTCGAACAGGTGGCGGGCGGTGAGGGGGAGTCGCATGGTGGGTGCCTGTTCAGACGGTGAGGAGGGTGGACGTGGGGGAGGGTGCGGGGGCGATCAGGGCCCAGACGAACTTGCCGACGCCGCCGGCGCGGGGGCAGCAGCCCCATTTCTCGGCGAGTTCGTTGACGAGGAGGACGCCGCGTCCGTGTTCGTCGTCGGGGGTGGGGGTGTGGAGGGAGGGGCGGCCGGTGCCGGCGTCGTGGACTTCGAGGCGCAGGCGGTCGGCGGTGAGGGAGAAGCGGATCTCGATGAGGCGGTCGGTGGGGGCGTCGGTGTGCTGGACGGCGTTGGCGAAGAGTTCGCCGAGGAGGAGTTCGGCGGTGTCGCGGTAGCGGTCGCCGGTGGGGAGGGCGGCGAGGTAGGCGCGGAGCAACTGCCGGGCGACGGGGGTGGATTCCGTGCGGGAGTCCAGGCGCGCGGCGAACGTTCGGGGGCGGGGCGCGGTACGGATTTTGAGCATGGCGGGGCACCTCAGGGGGCGGATGGGGGCGTGCGAAGGTAGTGCGCAATCACGCTTTGCATTCGAATGATCGCGTTCTGGTGTCAATCATCGAGGTTCCAGAGGTACGGTGATGGCCGAAATCGGGTGCCATGGGCACGTGGTGCGTGAGGGGGCCGGCTGTGGCACATCGGCGGTTCAAGCGGGAGCTGACAGCGAGTTCGGCGGAGCTGTTCGGCGAGGAGCTGCGGTTCTACCGGGAGCTGGCCAGCTACACCCAGGAGGAGCTGGGCAAGCTGCTGCACTGCAGCCGGACGAACATCACCCGGTACGAGACCGGTCAGCGCCGCATGCCGCCGGAACTGGTGGAGAAGGCCGACGAACTGCTCAACACGGGCGGTGCGTTGAGGCGGATCTGGGGGAGGGTGGACTGGAACGCCGGGATTGAACATCCGGACTGGTTTCAGAGTCACGTCGACATGGAATCCGAGGCCGTGGCTGCGAGGATCTTTCAGCTGGCCGTCGTGCATGGCCTCCTGCAGTGTCGCGAATACGCCGAATCAGTCCTGGCGGTCAGTGATGCGGCTGGGAAGCCCAAAGTGATCGAAGAGCGAGCGGCGGCTCGATTGGCGAGGCAGCGGCGGTTCCTGGAGTTGGATGGGCCGACTCTGCTGGTGATTCTGGACGAGAGCGCCATCCGAACTGTTGTCGGCGGGCCAAAGGTGATGAGGCGGCAGATGCAGCACCTGCTGGACGTTTCGAGACTTCCGAACGTGATCGTCCAGGTTGTGCCATTCACGCGTCGACCGGCCAATGCTGACAAGTCCATGGTGATGCTGGAGATGCCCGACGGCCGCACCTGCGTCTACTCCGAGAGCCTCGATCGCGGGCACTCCAGCGATGATCCGGCGATCGTTGTGCGGCATCGGTGGAGCTATGATCTGCTCCACGAGGCGGCACTGCCAGTAGCCGACTCGCTCGCGCTGATCGCCGACGCGCTGGAAGGGTTCAGAGATGACGAGGAACGAGCTCGACTCGACAGTCTGGCGCAAGAGCAGCTACAGCGGAAGCAACGGCGGAGACTGCATCGAGGTGGCCCCCGGATTCCCCGGCCTCGTCCCCGTGCGTGACTCCAAGGACCCGCAGGGGCCGGTGCTCGTCTTCCCGGCCTCGGCCTGGGCGTCCTTCCTCTCCTCCGTCCAGGCCGGTGACTTCCCGGAGCAGTGATCCGCTGACGGGGGCGCGTCGCTTTCCGCATGCGCCTGTCGCAGCCTGAAACGCGCCTTCTGACCAGGCGAAGCGCGGTTCGGTCCCTACGCTGGATATCGGCCCGCCAGCCCCGTCGAAGGACCGCGTATGCGCCGCTCCCGTCTCATGCTGTCCCTGGCCCTGTCCGCCGTGACCGCCTCCGCCCTCGTCGCCGCCGACGCCGCGCCGGACGGGCCGGTCCCGTCGGTCAGCCTGCCGGTGCTCCGCGACCCGCAAGCCCAGCAGAGGCTCCACCGCATGACGGACCCGGTGCAGGACTGGGTGGAGTCCGGCGCTCCGGCGGCGGACGGCTACGCCGGGACCGTGATCGACGCGTCGAACCAGCACGCCGACATCTACTGGAAGGGCGAGGCCCCGACCGAGGTCCGGGCGCTGCTCGACGCGAACGCCGGCCCCGGCTACACCGTCGACGTTCACCAAAGCCCTTACTCCCGTGCGGAGATGCGTGCCGCGATCGACCGGTTCACCGCCGCTGTGGCGCCCGAGGCATGGACGTCGATCGGCCCGCAGGAGGACGGCACCGCCATCGCGATCACGTACGTGCCGACGAAGGCGACGCGGCCGACCGGCGGCGCCACGACCGAGCAGGCGTACTCCCGGATGGCCGCCGAGATCGCCGGGATGCCGGTGACGGCCACCGTCGAGGGCATCCCGGCAGCGCTGTCCGGCAGCCGGCACTCCGACAGCGCGCCGTACTACGCGGGCGCCGAAGTCAACACCGGCAAGGCCTCGTTCTGCTCGACCGCGTTCAGCGGTTGGAAGGACAGGACGAAGGTGCTGCTGACCGCCGCACACTGCGGCGCCGGCCGGTACTACAACGGCACCAACGGCTACATCGGCGACCTGTACGCGATCGGCGACGGTTTGGACGTCGGCATGATCGCGATCAACGGCGGCGGCGCCGGCCGGTTCTACGACGGCGCCTGGTCGGACAGCGGCGGTTCGTCGCGACGCACGTACGGGATCGGACGCAACAACGTGGGGGACCTCGTCTGCCTCAGCGGCGCCCAGTCGGGGTGGAAGTGCGACGTGGAGGTCAAGAAGGTCGATGTCGAGACGACGAACGACGAGGGGACGAAGATCAAGCCGGTGGACATCGCGGAGTCGAAGGGTGGTGACCGACGGGCGATCGGCGCGAAGGGCGACAGCGGCGGCCCCGCACTCGCCAACCCGTCCGGCGCGAACGGCGACATGGAGGCTCGCGGCGTGATCGTGGCCGGAAGGTCGGAGGTCGGTTGCCCGGCTGGATCGACGGCACACTCGACGACCTGCTACGCGCAGGTGCTCTACGTGCCGATGACGCCGGTGGTGAACCAGATGGGCTTCTCGATCTCCTGACGGCAGCGCGAGCCGGGAATCCCGCCCCCGCCGAGGAGGAGTGTCAGTTCCGCGGGTTGAGGCGGCGGGTGGGCTCCGCCGTCGACGGGTCTTCGGGCCAGGGGTGGCGGGGGTAGCGGCCTCTCAGCTCTGCGCGGACGGCGCGGTAGCCGTTCTGCCAGAAGCTCTCCAGGTCGCCGGTGACGGCGGCGGGGCGACCGGCGGGGGAGAGCAGGTGAATGGTCAGCGGGACGCGGCCGGCGGCCAGGGCAGGGGTCTTGGTCCAGCCGAAGAGTTCCTGCAACTTGACGGCCAGGAACGGGCGTTCGGTGCTGTAGTCGACGCGTATCTTCGAGCCGGACGGCACGGTGATGCGTTCGGGGGCCAGCTCGTCCAGGCGGCCTGCCTCGCCGGTGGCCCAGGGGAGCAGGCGTTGCAGGGCGGCAGTCGTATCGATGCGGGCGAGGTCGGCGCGGCGACGGGCGCGGGAGAGTTCGGGCTCCAGCCACTCGTCGGCGCGTTCCAGCAGTGCTTCGTCCGAGACGTCCGGCCAGGGGGCGCCGATCGCCGCGTGCAGGAAGGCGAGGCGTTCGCGCAGGCCGGAGGGGAATGTCAGCAGGGTGCTGATGCCCTCGCGGGCCAGGCCTTCGAGGATGGCGGTGCGGACGAGGGCCCGGTCGGGGCGGCTGAGCGGCTTCTCGGCGAGTTCGATCGCGCCCAACGACTCGACCCGGCGGGAGACGACCTCGTCGCGGCGGGTGTCCCAGTGGACTTCCTCGCGGGATTCGAGCAGCGAGGCACCGGCAAGCCGGGCGGTGTCCTCGTCCAGTGCCGCAGCGTGCAGGATCCGGGCGGACGGGGAACCGGCCGGGCGGTCGGCGACTGCGATGGCGAGCCACGGCAGTGCGCCGAGCGCGGTGCCGGGCGCGAGTTCGGCCGCCGTCCCGGAGGCCATCAGGTACGGGCTGCGCTCGCCGGGGGCGGGGCGTTCGACCCGGGCGCGGGCGATGCGTTCGGGGAAGGCGAGGGCGACGACGAGGCCGGCGGCGGTCGTGTCGGGTAGCTGAGTGGCGGCTTCGGAGCCGGCGGCGCGCAGCAGGCGGCGGACTTCCTCGCGCCAGCGGCCGGCGTAGGGGTCGTTGGAGGAGCGGACCGCCCGCCAGACCGCGCCGAGGTCGTCGCCGAGGGCGCGCGGCGGTTCCTCGGAGAGCAGGGCGACCACCTCGGCGGCCCGACGGGCGCCGACGGCAGAGGCGCCGTCCACGAGCGCCCGCCCCAGCCGGGGGTGCAGCCCGGTGCGGGCGAGGCGCACGCCGCGCGGAGTCGCCCGGCCGTCGGCGTCGACGGCGCCGAGGGCCTGGAGGGTCTGCCGGGCGGCGGCCATCGCCCCGGCGGGCGGGGCGTCGGGCAGGGCGAGGCCGGTGGCGTCCGGGTCGCCCCAGCAGGCGGTCTGGAGAGCGAACGTGGTGAGGTCGGCGAGGGCGATCTCGGGGGTGGGGAAGCGGGCGGCGAGGGCGTCCTCGGCCTCGTTCCAGCAGCGGTACACGGTGCCGGGGGCCTCGCGGCCCGCACGGCCGGCGCGCTGGCGGGCGGCGGCGAGCGAGGCGCGGACGGTGACCAGGCCGGCCAGGCCGCGGGCGTGGTCGGTGCGCGGTTCGCGGGCGAGCCCGGCGTCGACCACGATCCGCACGCCGGGCACGGTGAGCGAGGACTCGGCGACGGCGGTGGCGAGCACGACGCGGCGGCCGTCCGAGGGGGTGAGGGCGGCGTCCTGGACGGCCTGCGGGGCGCGGCCGTGGAGTTGTAGTACGTCCGCCGCCACGGTGGACAACTGCCCGGCGACACGGCTGATCTCGCCGACGCCGGGCAGGAAGCAGAGCACGTCGCCCGCCTGCTCGGCGAGCGCCCGCCGGACGGTGGCGGCGACGTGGTCGAGCAGCGCCGGGTCGACCCGGGTGCCGTGGGCGGGCCGGACGGCGCGCGGCGGCGGTGCCCACACCGTCTCGACCGGGTGGGAGACCCCGTGCGCCTCCACCACCGGCGCGCCGCCGAGGAGTTCGGCCCAGGCCGCGGTGTCGGAGGTGGCCGAGGCGCAGACCAGCCGCAGTTCGGGCCGCAGTGCCGCCCGGACGTCGAGGAGGAACGCGAGCGCGGTGTCGGCGTCCAGGTGCCGTTCGTGGCACTCGTCCAGGACGACCACGTCCACTCCGGGCAACTCCTGGTCGCGCTGGAGCCGTTGCAGCAGCACCCCGGTGGTGACCACCTCGACCACCGTCTCCGGGCCGACGCGACGGTCCCCGCGCACGGTGTAGCCCACCCGCCCGCCGACCGCCTCGCCCAGCAGCCAGGCCATCCGCCGGGCAGCGGCCCGGACGGCGAGCCGGCGCGGTTCGGCGACCAGCACGCGAAGCGTCGGACGCTCGGGATCGAGCAGACCGGCGAGCGCGAGCGGCACCAGGGTCGTCTTGCCGGTGCCGGGCGGGGCGGCGAGGACGGCGGTGCCCGGCCCGTCCAGCGCGTCGTGCAGTGCGGGCAGGGCGCTGCGGACGGGCAGTTCGCGCCAGGCGGGGTTCAGCGGGGCGGGGTTCGGCAAGGCGTCAGCCCCGCTCGGCGACGAAGATCGCGGTGCCGGGGATCAGCCGCCCGCGCAGCGGGGACCAGCCGCCCCACTCCTGCTCCAGGCCGACCGGCCATTCGGGCTCGACCAGGTCGGTCAACCGGAAGCCGGCGCCGACGAGTTCGCGGACCCGGTCGCCGATGGTGCGGTGGTGCTCGACGTAGCTGGCACGGCCGTGCTCGTCCTCCTCGACGTAGGGGGTGCGGTCGAAGTAGGAGGAGGCGGCGGTGAGGCCCTCGACGCCGGGCTCGTCGGGGAAGGCCCAGCGGATCGGGTGGGTGACGGAGAACACCCAGCGGCCGCCGGGGCGCAGCACCCGGTGCACCTCCCGCATCAGGGCGGCGGTGTCGGCGCTGAACGGGACGGCGCCGTAGGCGGAGCAGGCGAGGTCGAAGGAGGCGTCGGCGAAGGGCAGGACGGCGGCGTCGGCCTGGACGACGGCGACGGGGGTGGCGCCGCGGCCGAGGTCGATCCGGCGGGAGTGCTGGAGTTGGCGGTGGGAGATGTCCAGGGCGACGGGGCGGGCGCCGCGGCCGGCCAGCCAGCGCGAGCACTGGGCGGCGCCGGCACCGATCTCCAGCACGTCCTTGTCCGCGACCTCGCCGAGGAGGTGGGCGTCGGCCTCGTCGAGGCCTTCGGGGCACCAGGTGAAGCGGTCGTCGCCGAGGAACTCCCCGTGCTCGTCCTGGTACTCGTCGGCGTTGCGGTCCCACCAGTGCCGGCTGGCCCGGCTGCTCTCCCCGGTGCCGGCCGCGCGCCGTACCGCGTCGTCGCCGTCGCCGTCAAGATCATGCAGGTCGGACTGGGGGGTGGTGGCCACGGTGATAATGCCCATCGCGTAGGGTGTGGAGTGCGGAAGCGCCGCTGCCGAGACCGGGCCCGTCAAGGACCCGATCCTGGTGGTGGCATCCGGGGAAGGGCCCCCTTCGGGCGCCACCGCAAGGTGCGCAATCGGAGGATATGGCCTGATCCACACCGGGCTCCACCGTCTTGCCGCTCTTGGCGTTGACCGTGCCTGGCCGTCCCCGTATGCTACAAGTTGCGCTGCGGGCCTGCGCGCCTCAGACGGAGCAGGTCGCGCTCGCATCTGTCGAAGACCCCACGGTCGCAAGACGGACGCCGGATTTCTCGCTGTGCGGGAATGCCGGTGCGCCGTGTTCTTGGCTGTCCGGCTTTCGGTGGGAGCGATACGGGCCCTCCGCGTGGCATTACCTACGACTTTCATGTCCGTACCGGAGCCCTTTTCCTAATGACGAGCCCCACCGACTCCTCCCTCAGCACCACCCCGCAGGTCGCGGTCAACGACATCGGCGACGCCGAGGCGTTCCTCGCCGCCATCGACGAGACCATCAAGTACTTCAACGATGGCGACATCGTCGAGGGCGTCATCGTGAAGGTCGACCGTGACGAGGTCCTCCTCGACATCGGTTACAAGACCGAGGGCGTCATCCCGTCCCGCGAGCTCTCGATCAAGCACGACGTCGACCCGCACGAGGTCGTCGCCGTCGGTGACAACATCGAGGCCCTGGTTCTCCAGAAGGAGGACAAGGAGGGTCGTCTCATCCTGTCCAAGAAGCGCGCTCAGTACGAGCGTGCCTGGGGCACGATCGAGAAGATCAAGGAAGAGGACGGCATCGTCACCGGTACCGTCATCGAGGTCGTCAAGGGTGGTCTCATCCTCGACATCGGCCTCCGTGGCTTCCTGCCGGCCTCGCTCGTCGAGATGCGCCGCGTCCGCGACCTCCAGCCCTACGTGGGCAAGGAGCTCGAGGCCAAGATCATCGAGCTGGACAAGAACCGCAACAACGTGGTCCTGTCCCGCCGTGCCTGGCTGGAGCAGACCCAGAGCGAGGTCCGCCAGACCTTCCTCACCACCCTGCAGAAGGGCCAGGTGCGCTCCGGCGTCGTCTCCTCGATCGTCAACTTCGGTGCCTTCGTGGACCTGGGTGGCGTCGACGGCCTGGTGCACGTCTCCGAGCTGTCCTGGAAGCACATCGACCACCCGTCCGAGGTTGTCGAGGTCGGCCAGGAGGTCACCGTCGAGGTTCTCGACGTTGACATGGACCGCGAGCGCGTCTCCCTGTCGCTGAAGGCGACCCAGGAGGACCCGTGGCAGCAGTTCGCCCGTACCCACCAGATCGGCCAGGTCGTTCCGGGTAAGGTCACCAAGCTGGTTCCGTTCGGTGCGTTCGTCCGCGTGGACGAGGGCATCGAGGGTCTGGTCCACATCTCCGAGCTGGCCGAGCGCCACGTGGAGATCCCGGAGCAGGTCGTCCAGGTCGGCGACGAGATCTTCGTCAAGGTCATCGACATCGACCTCGAGCGTCGCCGCATCAGCCTGTCGCTCAAGCAGGCCAACGAGGCGCTGGGTGCCAACCCGGCCGAGGTCGAGTTCGACCCGACCCTGTACGGCATGGCCGCCTCGTACGACGACCAGGGCAACTACATCTACCCGGAGGGCTTCGACCCCGAGGCGAACGACTGGCTGGCCGGCTTCGAGAAGCAGCGTGAGGAGTGGGAGCGCCAGTACGCCGAGGCGCAGTCCCGCTTCGAGCAGCACCAGGCCCAGGTCATCAAGAGCCGTGAGGCCGACGCCGAGGCCGCTGCCGAGGGTGGCGACGCCGTCGCCGCCGCTGCCGGTGGCTCCTACTCGTCCAGCAGCGACGAGGGCTCCGGCGCTCTCGCCTCGGACGAGGCCCTGGCGGCCCTGCGCGAGAAGCTGGCGGGCGGCCAGAGCTGAAGCTCTGACCCGCTGCCAGTGCCTGGCGCATAGCTGAACGATGGGCCCCACCCGGAGAAATCCGGGTGGGGCCCATTTCGTTTTCCGCCTTTGGCCGGGGTCTTTTACTTCACGTTCTTTCGTTTTTCGCCTTCACTTATTTGTGGTTTATGTGAAGGAATTTTGTGAGATGTGGCTCATTGTCCGTCTATAGGTCGAACATCGGGTTGCACCTACATTGAGGGGAGCTGCCCGAAAGGCCTCCTTGATGCGCAACGCTCCCACCGCTGCCGGCGACCCCGCGGTCCCCGGGCGGCTCGCCGCCCTCGGCCGGTTCTGCTTCCGCCACCGCCGCTGGGTGCTCGGCCTCTGGGCCGCCGTCCTGGTCGTGGGCGTGCTGATCGGCGGCCGGGTCTTCGAAGGAACAGTGGCCGGTGCCTCCTCCGCCACCGCCGAAGCCGACCGGGGCAACGCGGTGGTCGCCGCGACCGACCCGGCCCGCGGCACCGTCACCGCCGTCGTGGACGGGAAGCCGGTCGACGACCCGGCCGTACGGGCCGCCGTCACCAAGGCCACCGCCGACCTCGCCGCCCTCCCCGGCGTCTCCTCCGCGCTCGACGCCTACGGCACCGGCCCGGCGCCCGCCGCACTGCGCTCCGCCGACGGCACCGCGAGCCTGGTCACCGTACGGATGGCCGACACCAGCACCTCCGCCCAGACCGACGCCGTCACCCAGCGCCTCGCCGCGCTGAACGGCGAGGCCGGCGCCCACGTCACCGTCGGCGGGGACCTGGTGCTCCAGGACGAGGTCAAGAAGCAGACCGAACAGGACACCCGCTTCGGCGAGATGGTGACGCTGCCGCTCACCCTGATCGTCATGGTGCTGGTCTTCGGCGGCCTCGCCGCGGCCAGCCTGCCGGTGATCGGCGCGGTCGCCTCGGTGGGCGGCGCGCTGCTGGCCATGTTCGGTTTCAGCCGGATCATGGACATCGACACCAGCGTGCTGCCGATCGCCACCGTGCTCGGGCTCGGGCTCTCGATCGACTACGCGCTGCTCATGGTGAACCGCTTCCGGGAGGAACGCGGGCACGGCGCGGGCATCGCCGCCGCCGTCGAACGCACCGCCGCGACCGCCGGGCGCACCGTCGCCTTCTCCGGCCTCACCGTCGCCGTCGCGCTCTCCGGCCTGTTCGTCTTCACCAGCCCGGTGCTCGGCGCGGTCGCCGCCGCCGGGGTGAGCGTGGTGGTGATCGCGGTCGCCGCCGCGCTGACCCTGATCCCCGCGCTGCTCGGCTTCGCCGGCTCCCGGATCAAGGCGCCCGCCGCGCCCGTCCCCGACGAGGGCTTCTTCAGCCGGACCGTCCGCCGGGTCGGCAAGCGGGCGGTGCCGGTCGCGCTCGCCTGCGTCGCCCTGTTGATGGCCGCCGGCGCGCCCTTCCTGCACGCCGACATGCGCAACTCCGGCGCCGCCGTGCTGCCCGCCTCCTCGGCCGGGCGGCAGGTCGCCGACGCCGTCGACCAGCGCTTCCCGCAGGCCGCGGCCGCGCCGATCACCGTCGTCGTCGAGGGCGGCGCGCCCGTCGCCCAGGCGTACGCGGACGACGTCGTCGCCAAGCTGCCCGGGGTCGCCGGGGTGCGGGCGGTGACCCCGGTGAGCGACTCGGTGTCCACCGTCGACGTGCTCGTCCACGGCGACCCGCAGGGCCACCAGGCCAAGCAGGTCGTCCAGGAGCTGCGGGCCGACCGCGGCGGGCTGAAGACCTATGTCACCGGCGGCGCGGCCTCGGTCGTCGACTTCAAGGACGAGCTGATGTCGCGGGGCCCCTGGGCGCTCGGGCTGGTCGCGGTCGGCACGCTGGTGCTGCTCTTCCTGATGACCGGCTCGGTGGTGATGCCGGTCAAGGCGCTGCTGATGAACCTGCTGTCGCTGGGCGCCTCGCTCGGCGCGCTCACCCTGGTGTTCCAGGACGGGTACTTCAGCGGGCTGCTCGGCTTCAGCCCCACCGGCGGGCTGGAGACCTTCATCCCGGTGCTGGTCTTCGCCTTCGCGTTCGGGCTGTCCATGGACTACGAGGTGTTCCTGCTCGCCCGGATCAAGGAACTGCGGGACAAGGGACACAGCTGCACCAGGGCGGTGGAGCTCGGGGTCCAGCGCAGTGGCCGGATCATCACCTCGGCGGCGCTGCTGATGGTGATCGTGTTCGCCGGGTTCGCCCTCGGGGACATGCTCATGGTCAAGCAGATGGGCATCGCGCTGGCCGTCGCCGTCGCGGTGGACGCCACCCTGGTGCGCTGCCTGCTGGTGCCCGCCGCGATGAGCCTGTTCGGCGAGTTCAACTGGTGGGCGCCCGCCCCGCTGCGGCGCCTGCACCGGCGCTTCGGGCTGAGCGAGCACGTCGAACTGCCGACCGTCGGCGCGACGGCCGTTCCGGCTCCGCGGCCGGAGGCCAGGGACCTGGTGGGTTCAGCGCAGTCGGCGCAGTAGGTCGACGCCCGCCCTCAGGGTCAGCCGCTCCTCCGGGGTGAGGCGGGCCTCGATGGCGGTGGCGATCCGCTGCTCCCGGCGGGCGCGCTGCTCCAGCAGGGCGGCGCGGCCCGCTCCGGTCGCGGTGACCAGCAGTTTCCGGCCGTCGGTGGGGTGAGGCTGCTGGGTGACGAGCCCGGCCTCGGTCAGCAGGGCGACGGTGCGGGCCATCGACTGGTGGCGGACGCGCTGGTGCTCGGCGAGTTCGGCGACGGTGCAGGCGCGTTCGTCGCGGACGAGGACGCCGAGGACGCCGGCCTGGTTCTGCGGCAGCTCGTCGTCCGGGCGCAGGGAGCGGACCAGGTCGCCGATGGCGGCGCGCAGCTCGGCGGCGAGTTCGAGGGTTTCGGGAGCCGGACTGTTCATGGGAGAAGCCTACCGGGAGTCTCCACAGCAAAACTGTACAGTCATGCTGTATGGTCTGCCGCATGAGGATCACCAAGTTCGGACACGCCTGCGTACGCCTGGAGCACGACGGGACGACCGTCGTCGTCGACCCCGGGGCGTTCACCGACCCCGCCGCGCTGACCGGGGCCGACGCCGTCCTGATCACCCACGAGCACATGGACCACTTCGAGGAGGCCCGGCTGCGCGCCGCCCTGGAGGCCGACCCGGCCCTTCGGGTGTGGACCAACAGCGCGGTGGCCGCCCAACTGGACGGCGTGGCGCAGCGCGTCGCCGTGGTCGGCGAGGGCGACGCCTTCGAGGTCGGCGGGGTCGGGGTGAGCGTGCACGGCGAGTGGCACGCGGTCATCCACCGGGACATCCCGCGGGTGAAGAACATCGGCTTCCTCTTCGACGGCCGGCTGTTCCACCCCGGCGACGCCTTCACCGTGCCGCCGCACTCGGTGGACACCCTGCTGCTGCCGCTCGCGGCGCCGTGGAGCAAGGCCGGTGAGGTCGTCGACTACGTCCGGGAGGCCGCCCCGCGGGTGGCGGTGCCGGTGCACGAGGCGACGCTGAGCCCGATCGGGCACATGATCGCCACCCGGCTGCTCGGGCCGGACGGGCCGGGCACGGGCGCGGAGCTGACCGTGCTCGGCGAGGGCGAGAGCCTGGAGCTGGGCTGACGGTGCCGGGAGGCGGGGCCGGGCCGGTGCTGGTTGCGCGGCGGTCGGCCGCTGGTCCCGGCGGTCCGGGCGCCGGTAACCTGACGCCATGCTGAAGATCGGACTGACGGGTGGCATCGGCGCCGGCAAGAGCGAGGTGTCCCGGCTCTTCGCCGCCCACGGCGCGGTGATCGTGGACTCCGACGTGATCGCCCGCGAGGTGGTCGCGCCCGGGACGGACGGTCTGGCGGCCGTGGCCGCCGAGTTCGGGCCGCAGGTGCTGCGCGAGGACGGCGCGCTCGACCGCCCGGCCCTCGGCGCGATCGTGTTCGCCGACCCGGCGCGGCTCCAGGCGCTGAACGCGATCGTCCACCCGCTGGTGCGCGCCCGGTCCGCCGAACTGGAGGCCGCGGCCGCGCCGGACGCGGTGGTGGTGCACGACGTGCCGCTGCTCGCGGAGAACGGCCTCGCCCCGCTGTACGACCTGGTCGTGGTGGTCGACGCGGCCGACGACGTGCGGGTGGAGCGGCTGGTGCGGCTGCGCGGGATGGCCGAGGACGAGGCCCGGGCCCGGATGGCCGCGCAGGCCTCGCGGGCGGACCGGCTGGCGATCGCCGACGTGGTGATCGACAACGGCGGGCCGCTGGAGGCGCTCGCGGCGCGGGTCGACGAGGTGTGGGCGGAGCTGGTGAAGCGCGCCGCCGCTGCCTGAGGTTCAGGCGGCGGTCAGCGGCAGACGGGCCCGGACGGCGAAGCCGCCCTCGGTGGTGGGGCCGGCGTGCAGGGTGCCGCCGAGGTCGTCGGCGCGGGTGCGCATGCCGTCCAGGCCGTGGCCGCCGGAGGGCAGCCGGAGTCCGTCCGGGTCGGCCGCCGTGGCGGGGGAGTTGACGATGTCGAGGCGCAGCCCGTCCGGGTGGACCTCGACGGTGACGGCGACCTCGGCGGCCGGGGCGTGCTTGTGGGCGTTGGTCAGGGCTTCCTGGACGATCCGGTAGGTGGCGTACTGCACGGCCGGTCCGGGTGCGGGCAGTCCTTCGGCGGGGCCGGTGAGGGTGAGGTCGACGGCGAGTCCGGCCTGGCGGGACTCCTCGACCAGGGCGGGCAGTCCGTGCAGTGAGGGGCCCTGGTCGGAGGCCGGGGTGAGGACGCCGAGCAGGCCGCGCAGCTCGGTGAGGGCCTGGAGGCCGAGAGTGCGGATCAGGCCGAGGGTCTCCCGGACGGCGGTCGGGTCGTCGGCGGCCGCGACCTGGCAGGCGCCGGCGTGCAGGGTGATGAGGGAGACGCGGTTGGAGACCACGTCGTGCATCTCCCGGGCGAGCCGGGCGCGTTCGGCGGCGGCGGCGCGCTCCTCGGCGTACCGGCGGGCCGCCTCCAGCAGCCGGTTGCGTTCGGCGAGCGCGGCGACGGCGCGGGCGCGATGGTGGGCGGTGAGGCCGAGGGCGAGCGGGACGGCGCCGAAGACCAGCGGGTCCTCGGCCAGGTTGGCGAGGGCGGAGAGGCTGCTGACGTCCCCGAGGTCCATGGGGAGGAGCAGGCGCACCCCGGCCAGCACGGCCAGGACGGCCGGCACCCGGGTGGCGCCGCGCCGCGTGGCCAGCCCGTAGAGGGCGACGGCGAGCGGGAGTTGGCCGCCCAGCAGGGTGACGGCGGCGACGGCCGCCGGGTACCGCAGGCGGACGGCGAGGGCGAGCGCGCCGGCCGCCACCAGGCCCGCGTTGACCGGTGCCGAGGTGGTCGGTCCGATGTCGGGGTCGCCCGCGGCGAGCGGGACGAGCACCAGCAGCACCAGGACGGTCGGCCCGAGCGCGACGATCGGGCCGGGCAGGCGCAGCGGCGGGCCCGGCAGCGGTACCGCGGCGAGGGCGGAGTCCAACTGGTCGGCGGGGTGGGTCCGGTGGGCCGCGCCGGCGTGGTGGGTGGCGTGGGGCTGGTGGGCGGCGTCGGCTTGGTGGGCGGCGTCGGGCTGGTCGGTGGACGGGTGGTGCTGGTGACGGGTGGGGTCCAACCGGCCGGTGGGGCGCCGGAGTCGGGGCCGCTGCTGGGTGGGCTGGCGCATGGGGGCATGCTCGCACACCCCGTCCGGCCCGGGGTGGCGAGCGGGCCGCAGTGGCCGGGAACAGCCTGGAATTCGCCTTCCCGGGAAGGGATCATGGTCGGATGGATGATCGTTTCTCTCCCGAGCCGCCGACCGTCGTCCGGCTGCCGCAGTACACCCGCGCCGACCATGACGAGATCCTCGGCCCCGGCGACGACCCGTACGGCGTCGCCTACACCGGACTGACCTGGCTGCCCAAGGACATCCACTTCGGCATCCGGGCCGCCGACGGCCGGCTCGTCGCGCACACCGGCCTGGTGCCGCTCCCGCTCACCGTCGGCGGCACCGACCTGGCGGCGATCGGCGTCGGCGGCGTCGCCGTCGCCCCCGACCGGCGCGGCGCCGGCCTCGCGCGGGCCGTGGTCCGGGCCGCCCTCGGCCACGCCCGCACCCTCGGCCACCGCCACGCGCTGCTGTTCTGCCGCCCGCCGCTGGCCACGTTCTACCGGGGGCTCGGATTCCGCGAGGTCGCGGAGGAGGTGACGGTGGAGCAGCCCGAGGGGCGGTTGGCGGTGATGCCGCTGCGCACCATGTGGGCGCCGTTGGCGGAGGGCGCCGGGTGGCCGGAGGGGCCGGTGCGGTTGCGCTCGCTGCCGATGTGACGTGCCCTGTGGGGATGGGGGGCGGGGGCGGGTTCTGGGCGGGGTCACTCCGGCCAGGCGGAGTTCTCGATCACGGCGACGAAGTCGGTCCGCTCGAAGTCCGGGTCGAAGTGGGCGAGGACGTCCGCCTTGACGTTGCCGAAGGCGGTCTCCGGCTTGGGCGCGACGCCGTCGTGGAAGGCGCGCAGGATGCCGCGCTTGAAGTCCGGGCGCGGATGGGCGGCGACCACGGCGTCCCGGTCGGCGGCGGCGAGGTCCGCGTACCCGATGCCGAGTACGTCCAGCTCCACGCCGGCGGTGGTCAGCGCGATCTCCGGCTCCAGGAACTCCGGGATGCCGGGCGTGGTGTGCAGGGCGATCGCCTCCCACACCAGGCGCACCCGCCGCTCGTCCACCCCGTGCCCGCGCAGGAACGCGGCGGCGGCCTCGGCGCTGTCCACCTCGAAGCGCCGACCGGAGGCGTGGTGCTCGGGGCCCAGGCCGAGATCGTGGAACATCGCGGCCAGGTACAGGAGTTCGGGATCGAAGTCGAGCCCCCGGCGGCGGCCCTGGAGGGCGCCGAACAGGTAGACCCGGCGGGAGTGGTGGTACAGCAGCTCGGTGGTGGCGTCCCGGACCAGCTCGGTGGCCTCGGCGGCGAGGCGGCTGTCGGGGATCCGCACCCCGGCGATCTCGGTGGCGGTCATGCGGTGGCCTCCAGGGTGGTGGTGCTCGGGTCGGTGCCCGGGACGGTGGCGGTCGGTACGGCGGCGGTTCGGTCGGCAGGGGTCGGGTCGGTCGCGGTCGGCGAGCCCGCCGCGTGGGCGACGGCGGCGCCGGCCAGCGCGCGGATCATGGCGTGCGCCCGGGTGCCGTCGCCGGACAGCTCCGGCTGGAAGAGCGAGGCGAGGAAGAACGGGTGGTCCGGCAGTTCCAGGACGCGCACCTCGCCCGCGCCGTCCGCGCCGCTGAACCGCAGCCCGTGCGCGCGCAGTTGGTCCAGGTAGTCGGCGTTGAGGCCGTACGCGCAGTGGTAGCGCTCCAGGGTGCGGGTGGTGCCGAGGACACGCTCGGCGAGCGTGCCGGGGGTGATCGCGACCGCCCCCTCGTGGCCGACCAGGGAGCAGGCCAGCGGCACGATCACCTGCTCGTCCCGCTCCGGGTGCTCCTCGCCGTGGACGGCCCCGTCGAGGCCGCAGACGTTGCGGGCGTACTCCAGCACCGCGTGCTGGAACCCGGCGCAGGTGCCGAGGAAGGGGATGCCGCGCTCGCGGGCCGTCCGGACGGCGGCCAGCGCGCCCGCCTCGCTGCGGTAGGGGCTGCCGGGGAGCAGCCAGACTGCGTCGAAGCCGTCCAGGGCGCCGGGCGCCCCGGCGTCCTCGGTGGGGATCCAGTAGGCGTCCAGGACGAGCTGCTCGCGCTCGGCGAGGGCGTCGAGCAGGCCGGGGATGCGGGCGTGCGAGCGGACGGCGGGGGAGCGGTCGCCGACCAGGGCGATCCGCGGGGTGAGGTAGGTCATGGGACTATCCTGACCCCGCACCCGAGATCAGCGCCAACGATGATTTCTTACCTCTCGATCAGAAGAGTTGATGACTGCCGTGGATCCGCAGCAGCTGCGCACCTTCGTCACCGTCACCCGCCTCGGCTCCTTCTCCGAGGCCGCGCGGGAACTCGGCTACACCCAGTCCGCGGTCTCCCAGCAGATCGCCGCCCTGGAGGCCGACCTCGGGACCGGCCTGCTCAGTCGCCGTCCGGTCGGCCCGACCGAGGCCGGCCTGCGGCTGCTGGAGCACGCGGCGCCCCTGCTGGTCCGGCTGGAGGCGGCGCGTGCCGACGTCGCACGCCTGGCCGGTGCCCCGAGTGCCCGGCTGGTGCTCGGTGCCACCCCGCTGGCAGTCGGAGCGACCCTGGGGCGCGCACTCGGCGAGGTGCGCCGGGCCCACCCGGCGGCCGACCTCGTCGTCCGGGTCCTCGCCCAGGACGCGCTGCCCGCCCAGGTCGCCACCGGCGAGGTCGACCTCGCCCTGATCGACGGCCTCGCCGCCCCCAGCGACCCGCTGCCGCTGCCCGACGTCGGCCCGCTCACCACCGTCGCCGTCGACGAGCAGCCCGTCGCCGTCGCTCTCCCGGTCGGCCACCCTCTGGCGGGCCGCACCGGCGTCGCGCTCGCCGACCTCTCCGCCGCCCGCTGGCTCGACGCCCCCGACCTCACCCCGACCGCCGCCCGGCTGCGCGCCGCCGCCGGCGTCGACGGCTTCCGCCCCGCCACCCGCTACCGGGGCACCGACGTGCACGGGCTGCTCGCCCTGGTCGCCACCGGGCACGGGCTCAGCCTGCTCCCGGCGTCCGTCCTCGCCGGGGCGCCCGGCGTCGCGTCCGCGCCGATCGCCGTCCCGCGGCTGGTGCACCGCACCGAACTGGTGCACGGCAGCCTGCCGGAGGGGCCGGCCGCGCTGCTGGCGCGGTTGCTGTCGGGCACACCCTGAGCCCGCTCCCCGGATCGCGCCGGGCGCCCGCGGTGTTTGTGGAGGCGCGATCACCGGGCGTTCACGTCCTGGGACTGACGGTGGTCGCATTGGTGGTGCTGTCATGGGCACAGTCGCCCGGCGCGAGGCCGGGCAAGGCCCAGGAGATCCCCCACATGATGCTCCGTCAGCGTCTCACCGTCGTCGCCGCGGCGGCCGTCCTCGCCGCCGCCGGGCTCGCGGCCGGCACCGCGCAGGCCGCCCCCGCCAAGGGCTCGCCCGTCAAGATCCGTCCGCTCGCGGCGAGTTGTTCGCAGGCCTACCTGCCGCTGCCCGACCCGTCCTGCACGCCGGGCGCCTACAACCCGGACGTCACCCAGGCCACCATCGGCCAGACCATCTGCGTCTCCGGCTGGACCTCCACCGTCCGCCCGCCGACCAGCTACACCAACGCGCTGAAGGCGCAGCAGATCGCGCAGTACGGCTACGCGGACACCAACCTGTCCGACTACGAGGAGGACCACTTCGTCCCGCTGGAGCTCGGCGGCGCCCCGCGCGACCCGCGCAACCTCTGGCCCGAGCCCCGCTACGGCAGCCAGACCGCGACCGGCAAGGACGGCGTCGAGACCAAGCTGAAGAACGCGGTCTGCAAGGGCAAGGTCGGCCTCGACGACGCCCGCAGCGCCATCGTGACCGACTGGACCACCGCGCTCAGCAGCCTCGGCCTCTGACCCTCTGACCCTCTGGTCCTCGTGCTGGTGCGGCGGTCGGTCCGTCCGGTCCCCTGTGCCGGACGGACCGACCTGCCGTCCGCCCCGGGCGCCGCCTCGGCGGTGCGCGGGGCCGTCTGTGGTGGTTCTGTGGTGGTGGCTGGGGCGCGGCGCCGGGTCAGCGGCCCGAGCGGCCCGAGCGGGCCGGGGCCGGGCCCGCGGTGGTGCCGGGCCGTGTGTGCGCGGCGCCGTCCGCCCGTTCCCGCTGCCCGGTCGCCTCGCGGATGCGGGCACTCGGCATGGCTGTTCCCTTCCCCCGTACGTTCTGCCGCCCGGCCGCCGGCCCGCTGCGCTCCTCTGTTCCGAGGGGCGGTCGGGCTCGGCTGCGTCGACGGCGGTCGAAACTTATGCCACCGGGCCGCCGGGAGCAAAGCGGGATACCGGTGGGTAGGCCGCCTTGCCCGGCCGTTGCGGGGGCGTTGGTGGTGAAGGTGTGTGCGGGCGTGTCGGAAGGTATGGCGGGCCTTCGGCGCCCGACCGGTCGGCGGGACGGCGCGCGGTCGCGGATTCCCCCTGTCGGGCGGGGGTTCGCCGGTCGGTCGCAGCCCCGGCCCGCCCGCCCGTGCGGGCCCGCGGCCGGTCGCGGCGGACGGCTGATGCCAAGGCTTTCCCCCGACCGGATCCGCCGCCCTCCCTCCGGGTGACCGGCACGCCCCGGCACGCCCCCGGCACGCTCCCGGCCCCGGACCGGACCGGTGGCGGATCAGGCGTGGGTGCCGGGGACGCCGAGCTGCTGGGCGAGCCAGGGGAGGGCCTGGGCGAAGGTGGCGGCCCCGGTCTGCCAGGTGTGTTTGCCGGAGCCGACGGCGGTGGTGGTGCGGATGCCGTCCTTCCGGGCGGCGTCGTTGAGGGCCCTGGCGGACTCGATCTGGCCGTGCTCCTCGTCGCCCTGCCCGAAGTAGCCGGAGACGCCCTGGTACTTGGGGTGGTGGGCGAGCACGGTCAGCGGGTCGTGGGCGGCCCAGGCGGTCGCGTCGCCGCCGTACAGCTCCTGGACGGTGTGGTCCTTGTCGCCGGTGGAGGGGCCCTTGTCGCCGGAGAAGTCGCCGAAGTGGGTGAAGACGTCGGGGTGTTCGACGGTGAGGTCGACGGCGCAGGTGCCGCCCATGGACCAGCCGGCCACGCCCCACCTGTGCGGGTCGGTGGCGGCGTTGAAGGTCTTCTGGACGAACGGCGGGACGTCCTTGAGCAGATGGCTCTCGGAGTTGCCGTGCGGGCCGTCGACGCACTCGGTGTCGATCCGGAAGCCGCCGGTCGCGTCGACGAAGACGAGGATCGGCGCGAAGCCGTTGTGCTTGGCGGCGAAGTCGTCCGCGGTCTTCACGGCGTTGCCGGAGCGGATCCAGTTGTCGGGCGCGGCGAACTCGCCGCCGATCAGCTCCAGCGCCGGCAGCTTCGGCCGGTTCTGGCTGCGGAACCACGCGGGCGGCAGGTAGACGAGCTCCTGGCGGTGGGTGAAGCCGCTGGCCGTGCTGGGGATGTCCACCTGGACGATGCGGCCGGTCCTCGTCTTCCCGTGGAGGGAGCCGAGTTCGGCGAGCGTGATCTGCTCCGGCAGCGGCTGCCCGCCCAGTTCGCCGATCGCGTCGTCGAGGGTCGGGTAGTAGCCGGTGGCGATGTTCACGCTGTTGGCGGCGCAGAACAGGGCGAGCAGCGCGGCCGGCGGCGCCAGCGCCCGGCGCCACCAGCGGGCGCCGCGCCAGCCGAACCCGAGCGCGCTGACCGCCGCGACCGCGACCCCGCCCCACAGCCACACCCCGAACGGGATCGGATCGGTGATCCCGGCGAGCGTGAGCACCCCGACGGCGGCGAGGGCGGTGAGCAGCAGCGCCGTCCCGAGGGCGATCGGGCCCCACCTCAGCCGCCAGGTCCGGTCCCGCCAGCCGAGGGCCGCCAGGAACAGGGCGAGGGCCGCGGCCTGGACGGTCCAGGGGAACCAGCCGCCGAGCAGGGAGACGTTCATCTGGCGGAGGCTAGGGGTGCCGGATGAGAAGTCGATGAGAGGCTGACAGGTCGCTGGGAGGCGGCTGGGAGGTACCGTCGGTGGCCCGCGTAGGCCCCGGTTGACGGGCGCGCGGCCGGGGGCGCTACATTTGAACGCGTTCAGGTTTGCTGCTCGGGGGAGTCATGGTGGTGGTGCCGACAAGCGCGCGCCTGCTGGCGCGTGCCTTCTTCCGCTGCACGGGGAGTGCGGAGGCGACAGGGAAGTGGGTCACTTGAACGTGTCTCTCTTCTGTGTGATGAGGTTGCGCGACTCGTCGAGGGGCAGGGCGGTTGCCATGATTTCGTCGAACGCCGCTCGATAGACATCGACTTGGTCCGGGTCCTCAACCCAGTCGCTGCTGAGCATTCCGTTGAGCAGGACCAGGTCGAGATCGCGTTGCCGAAATTCCAGGAGTGCGAACGGCCCGGTCATTCCGGGATGCGGCGGTGTCATGGCCGGCATGATCTGAATCCTGATGTTGGGGACCAGGCTGAACCGCAGCGGCTTGTCCAACTGGCCGGCCATCACGCCCGGGGCGCCAGGGGTCCTGTCGCTGCCGGGCTGGTCGCCAGTCACGCTCTACGTGGCGATGGGGCGGTAGGCGGCCCGCCGTACGGGAGTGCGGTCCGTCGTACGGGAGGGCCGCTTGCCGCCGTCAGGCGGCGAAGCGCTCGCGCAGTGCCGCCAGGCCGGCCGTGAACACCCCGTGGAGGCGGTCGGCGGAGTCCTTGCGGTGCTCGGCGTCGACGTCGTACGTGGCGCTCCACTCGACGAAGCTGGCGTCGAGCGCGGTGACCGGGGTGACCCGCAGCGTCGCCCGGTAGCCGTACAGCTCGAATGCCCCTTCGGGGAAGCTGTAGGTGTAGCTGCGGGCCTCCTCGTCGTAGGCGAGCAGCGTCTCGTGCAGTGCCACGCCGTCGATCTCGAACACCCGGACCGACCCGATCGCGTTGCCCGTCAGCTCGTTGCCGAGGCTGCTGGCCGGCAGGTTCGGGTGCCAGCCGCCGAGGTTGTGGAAGTCCCCGAGCAGCTCCCACACCCGCTCGGCCGGAGCCTCCACCACCGTGCTGACCTTCGTGCCTGCCATCGTCGTTGCCGCCTTTCGCGTGCCTCCGTACGGACGGGCACCATCCTCGGGCCGCCGCGCGGCAGGCGCCAGGGGGCCTGGCGGTCGGCGCCGGGGCGTCACCTGTCCGGCGAGGCCGCTTCGAGGTCGTCGACGGTGCCGGACATGACGGTGCGCAGGTGCCGGGTGAGGTGGTCGGTCGGCCAGTCCCACCAGGCGAGGGCGAGCAGGCGGGCGATGTCCGGCTCGCTGTAGCGGGTGCGGATGAGCTTGGCCGGGTTGCCGCCGACGATCCCGTAGTCGGGGACGTCGTCGACGACGACGGCGCCGGAGGCGATGATCGCGCCGTGGCCGATGCGCACTCCGGGCATCACCATGGCGCCGTAGCCGATCCAGACGTCGTTGCCGACCACCGTGTCCCCGCGGCCGGCGAGGCCGGTGATCAGGTCGAAGTGCTCGGCCCAGCTTCCGCCCATGATGGGGAACGGGAAGGTCGAGGGGCCGTCCATGCGGTGGTTCGCCCCGTTCATGAGGAACCGGACCCCCGTACCCAGCGCGCAGAACTTCCCGATCACCAGCCGCTCCGGGCCGTAGTGGTAGAGCACGTTGCGGGTCTCGAACGCGATCGCGTCGTCCGGGTCGTCGTAGTAGGAGTAGTCGCCGACGTCGATCAGCGGGGACGTCACCAACGGCTTGAGGAGCACCACGCGGGGCTGCCCGGTCACCGGGTGGAGAGTCGAAGGGTCCGGCGGAACTGAACTCATGGCGACACGACTCCGGCTCGTCAGGTGTGAAGCGTGGGCGGGACATCGATCATCCCACCGTCTAGGATCGCGGATCATGGACGCGAGCACCGGCATGATCACCGTTCCGTCCGGCCGCGTCACGCTGTCGGACCGTCGCACGCAACGGAGTTGGAGCGTCGAGCTCGCCCCCTACGAGCTGGCGGCCTGTCCGGTCACCCGCGAGCAGTACGGCGCCGGGGCCGGCGACCGGCTCCCCGCCGACAGCGTCTCCTGGTACGACGCCGTCCACTACTGCAACGAACTGTCCCGGCGCCACGGCCTCACCCCCGCCTACCACCAGGACGGCGAGTCCGTCACCTGGGACCGCGCCGCCGACGGCTACCGGCTGCCCACCGAGGCCGAATGGGAGCACGCCTGCCGCGCCGGGACGGACGGCCCCCGCTACGGGCCGCTCGACGAGATCGCCTGGCACCGCGGCACCTCGGGCGCGCGCCCGCACCAGGTGGGCGGTCTGCGCCCCAACGGCTTCGGCCTGTACGACCTGCTCGGCAACGTGTGGGAGTGGTGCTGGGACGTGTACGACGCCGAGGTGTACGGCGGCTACCGGGTGCTGCGCGGCGGCGGCTGGTTCGACGAGCACTGGAGCTGCCGCGCCTCCGTCCGCCGCCGCAGCCACCCCACCCTGCGGATCGACGACGTCGGCTTCCGGCTCGCCCGGTCGATCACCGCCTGAAGGCGCGCGCCGCGGGGAACCCGGGCCAGGTCACGGACCGTTGGGGTCTGCATGAACGATGCACCGGTGTCCCTCAGACCGATCGGCCAAGCCGACCTCGACCCGCTCGAAGTACTGCTGAACGACCCCCAGGCGGTGGGCCCGTTCCAGTGGTACGGGTGGCGCGACCCCGGGCGGTTCCGGCGCCGCTGGGCGGAGCACGGCCTGCTGGCGCCCGAGCAGTCGATGCTCGCGGTGCTGTCCGGGGACGAGTTCGCCGGGTTCGTCGCCTGGCGGCAGGTGGGCCAGGTGGACGTGGCGCCGTACTGGAACGTCGGCATCGTGCTCCGCCCGGAGGCGCGCGGCCGGGGCATCGGCACGCAGGCCCAACGGCTGCTGGTGGACTACCTGTTCGCCCACACCCCGGTGATGCGGCTGGAGGCGGACACCGAGGACGCCAACCTCGCCGAGCAGCGCGCGCTGGAGAAGTGCGGCTTCGTCCGCGAGGGCGTCCAGCGCAGCAGGGGCTTCCGGGACGGCCAATGGCGGGACATGGTCCTCTACAGCCTGCTGCGCACCGACCCCCGGCCCTGATCCGCAAGACCCGTCAGGCGACCCCGAACCACTCCTCCGCGAGGGCGTCCAGCGTCCGCGCGGAGGGCTTCAACTCCCTCAGGTACCACGGCAGGTTGCTGTACACGTGGAGCAGCGTGTACGCCATCAGCAGACGCGGCTCGAAGCCGCGCCCGTACCCCGCGAGGAGGCGGCCGAGCAGGCGGCGGTCGGCGCGGGTGGTGAACAGGCCGACGGCGACGAGGTCGTAGGCCGGGTCGCCGACCATGGCGGGTTCGAAGTCGAGCAGGCCGGTGAGGCGCCAGCCGTCGGCCGGGTCGACGAGCAGGTGCTCGCGCATGAACTCGGTGTGCAGCAGGGCGCGTTGCGGCGTCCGGGGCAGCGGCGCGGCGGCCAGGAAGTCCGGGATCTGCTCCAACCAGGCTTCGGGCAGGCCGCGTTCGCGCTGGCGGGCCACCGCCCCGGCCCGCTGCCGGTCCAGGAAGGCGCCCCAGTCGCCGGGGCCGAGGGTGTCGGCGAGCGGTCCGGGGTCGAGGGCGTGCAGGGCGGCCAGCGCCCGGCCGCAGTCGTGGGCGATCCGCTCCCGGTCGGCCTGCGGGATCCGCGGCCAGGCGGGGGCCAGGCCCTCGCCGGACAGTCGTGACATCAGCACGTAGCGCCAGCCGTTGACGTGGGCGCCGGCGGCCCGTACGTCGGGGGTGGGGATCGGCAGGGCGCCCTGGAGACGGGTGAGGACGCGCTCCTCGGTGACGCCGTCCTCGGCGCTGGCGGCGGGGAACAGCTTGAGGACGTGCGCGTCGCCCACCGCGTAGACCGGGACGGACCCTTCCGCGAAGCGCTCCAACGGCAGCCAGGCGAGGCCGAGTTCGGCGCAGAGCGCCTCGGCTCCGGGGCGCATCACCGCCTCGTCGCGCACGATCGCGTCCCACTGTTCTTCCGTCTCCACCACCGGCAGCATGGGCGCACGGTAGGCGGACCGGCGTCGCCGCGGCAAAGGCTTTTCAGCGGTCGGGGCCGGCCGGCCCCGGCGCCAGGGGTGGGCCAGGAGCGGGAAGCGCCCCGCGCCGGAGCGGTTCACTGGGGCCCGCAGACGTCGGTGGCGGCGGGGGAGAGGGGTTCCGGGCCGCCGGCCGGGTCGCGGGTGAGGAGGTAGCGGGCGCCGGGGCCGGTGTCGGCGGCGCGGTCGGCGGCGTTGTAGAGGGAGCAGCGGGAGAGGGAGAGGCAGCCGCAGCCGATGCAGCCGGTCAGCTTGGCCTTGAGGCGCTGGAGCTCGGCGATCTGCTCGTCGATGCGGCTCTGCCAGGATTCGGCGACCCGGTCCCACTCGGCGCCGCTGGGGGCGGGGCGCTCGGGGAGCCGGTCGAGGGCGACGCGGGCCTCGTCGAGGGAGAGGCCGACGCGCTGGGCGGCGCGGACGAAGGCGATCCGGCGCAGCGTGCCGCGGGGGTAGCGGCGCTGGCCGCCGGCGGTGCGGGTGGCGTGGATGAGGCCGAGGCTCTCGTAGTAGCGCAGGGCGGAGGCGGCGAGGCCGCTGCGGCGGCCGAGCTGGCCGATGGTGAGCAGGTCGTCGCGGTGCGGGCCGGGTGCTCGGCCGTGGTCCGGGGTCGCGGTCATGGGCACCCACTCTAGCCGCTTGACCTCAAGTCGACTTTAAGTTGCACCATCGTGGTCATGACGACGAACGCAACCGCGGACCTCGCGGAAACCGCCCGTTTCGAGGACCTGTCGGCGCTGATGGGCCTGATGACCGGCGACGAGAAGCACGGCCCGGCCGCCACCTCCACCCTGGACGCGCTCTGGGTGCTGTACGACCGGGTCCTGCGGGTGAGTCCGGAGCGGGCCGAGGCGCAGGACCGGGACCGCTTCCTGCTCTCCAAGGGCCACGGCCCGATGGCGTACTACGCGGTGCTCGCGGCCAAGGGCTTCATCGACCCCGGGGTGCTGCCGAGCTTCGGCGGCTACGACTCTCCGCTCGGCCACCACCCGGACCGGATGCTCGTCCCCGGGGTGGAGATCGCCTCCGGCTCGCTCGGGCACGGCCTGCCGCTGGGCGTCGGCACGGCGCTCGGGCTGCGGGCGCAGGGCCTGACCGACCCGGCGGTGTGGGTGCTGGTCGGCGACGCCGAGTTCGACGAGGGCTCCAACCACGAGGCGGTGGCCTTCGCCGGTGCGTACGGGCTGGAGCGGCTGCACGTGGTGGTGATCGACAACTCCTCGGCCACGCACGGCTGGCACGGCGGGATCGCGGCCCGGTTCGCGGCCGAGGGCTGGTCCGCCGTGACGGTGGACGGCCGCGACCACGAGGCGCTGTACCGCGCCTACACCGCCGAGCACCCGGGCCGCCCGCACGTGGTGGTCGCCCGGGTCGAGCCCAAGGACTCCTGAGCCCGAGGACTCCTGAGACCGAGGACTGCTGAGCCAGAGAACCCCCACGCAAGCGCCAACCAGCACGCAAGCGCCAACCAGCATGAACCGAAAGGCACTTCACCGATGGACACCATGCGCGACCGCTTCATCGACGTCACCAGCCGCCTGCTGGACGAGGACCCCCGGCTGGCCGTGGTGCTCGCCGACATCAGTGCGGCCGCCTTCGCCCCGGCCCAGCAGCGCCACCCGGACCGGGTGGTCAACGTCGGCATCCGCGAGCAACTGCTGATCGGCGCGGCCGGCGGCCTGGCGCTGACCGGGATGCGCCCGATCGCCCACACCTTCGCCAGCTTCCTCGTCGAACGTCCCTTCGAGCAGGTCAAGTTGGACCTCGTCCACCAGGGCGTCGGCGCCGTCCTGGTGAGCGCGGCCGGCTCCTACGACTGGCCGGCCGGGGGCCGCACCCACATGTCCCCGGGCGACGTCGCCCTGCTGGACACCCTGCCGGACTGGACGGTCCACGTGCCGGGCCACCCGGACGAGGCCGAGAGGCTGCTGCGCCACGCCGTCGCGGACGGCGACCGCAACGTCTACGTCCGCCTCTCGGAGCACCGGAACGCGCAGGCCCTGCCGGTCGAGGCGGGCCGGTTCACCACCGTGCGGCAGGGCTCGCGCGGGGTGGTCATCGCGGTCGGGCCGATGCTGGACGCGGTGCTCGCGGCCACCGAGGGCCTGGACGCCACCGTGCTGTACGCGGCGACGGTGCGCCCCTTCGACGCGGCCGGGCTGCGGGCGGCGGTGGGGGAGCGGGCGGACGTGGTGCTGGTGGAGCCGTACCTGGCGGGCACCTCGGCGAACGAGGCGCACGCCGCGCTGGCCGACCGCCCGCACCGGGTGCTGGGCCTGGGCGTGCCGCGCGAGGAGCACCGGCACTACGGCTCGATCCCGGAGCACCTGACCGCCTACGGCTTGGACGCGGCCTCGCTGCGGGAGCGGATCGGCACCTTCCTCTGGTGACGTTCCTCTGGTGACGTTCCTGTGGTGACGCGCGGGGTGGGTCAGCGCGCGACGGTCGCCACCGCGACCACCGCCACCGCGTCCGCCCCCAGCCGTACCGCCGTCCCGTCCAGCGCCGCCGCCCCGAAGGCCGCTACCAGTTCGCGCCCGGTCCCGTCCAGTGGCAGGGCGGCCTCGGTGGGGCCGAGGTTCACGGCGATCCGGTACGGCCCCCGGTGCACGACCAGCCAGCGCGCCGCCTCGTCGTACGCCACCCGCACCGCGCCGAGGTCGGGGTCGGACAGCTCCGGCCGGTCGCGGCGCAGCCGGATCAACGTCCGGTGCCAGGTGAGGAGTTCGGCGTGCGGGGCGCGCCGGGGCTCGGTCCAGTCGAGGACGGAGCGCAGGACGGTGGCGGGCTCCTGCGGGTCGGGGACGGACTCGGCGGCCCAGCCGTGGTCGGTGAACTCCCGGCGCCGGCCCTGCCGGACGGCCTCGGCGAGCTGCGGGTCGGTGTGGTCGGTGAAGTACTGCCAGGGGGTGGCCGCGCCCCACTCCTCGCCCATGAACAGCATCGGGGTGAACGGCGAGGTGAGCACCAGCGCGGCGCCGCAGGCGAGCCGGCCGGCGGTGAGGCAGGTGGAGATGCGGTCCCCGAGGGCCCGGTTGCCGATCTGGTCGTGGGTCTGGAGGTAGCCGAGCAGCCGGTGTCCGCCGTCCGGCGGGAAGGGGCGGCCGTGGCCGCGGCCGCGGAAGCCGGACCAGGTGCCGTCGTGGAAGAAGCCACGGGTGAGCGTCTTGCTGAGGGCAGCGAGCGGGTGGCGGGCGAAGTCGCCGTAGTAGCCCTGGGATTCGCCGGTGAGCGCGCAGTGCAGGGCGTGGTGGAAGTCGTCGCTCCACTGCGCGGTGAGGCCCTGGCCGCCGGCCGCGCGCGGGGCGGTGGTGTGCGGGGTGTTGAGGTCGGATTCGGCGATCAGGAACAGCGGGCGGTTGGTCGCGACGGCCAACTTCTCGACCTCGTGGGACAGTTCCTCCAGGAAGTGGACGGCCCGGTCGTCCGCGAGGGCGTGCACGGCGTCCAGCCGCAGGCCGTCGATCCGGTAGTCGCGCAGCCAGCCGAGCGCGCTGCCGGTCAGGTAGCGGCGCACCTCGTCGGAGCCGGGGGCGTCCAGGTTGACCGCCGCCCCCCACGGCGTGTGGTGCCGGTCGGTGAAGTACGGGCCGTACGCGGGAAGGTAGTTGCCGGAGGGGCCGAGGTGGTTGTGGACGACGTCCAGCACCACGCCGAGGCCCTTGCGGTGGGCGGCGTCGACGAAGCGCTTCAGCCCCTCGGGCCCGCCGTACGGCTCGTGCACGGCCCACGGCGAGACCCCGTCGTAGCCCCAGCCGTGTCGGCCGGGGAACGGGCAGACCGGCATCAGTTCGACGAAGTCGACGCCCAACTCGACGAGGTGGTCGAGGTGTTCGGCGGCGGAGTCGAAGGTGCCGCGGGGGGTGAAGGTGCCGATGTGCAGCTCGTACAGCACGGCGCCGGGCAACGCGCGGCCGCGCCAGCCGGTCTGCGACCAGCGGAACGCGGCGTGGTCGACCGGGCGGCTGGGGCCGTCGGGGCCGTGCGGCTGCCAGGGGGAGCGCGGGTCGGGCAGTGGCGGCCCGTCGTCGAGGCGGAAGGCGTAGTCGCCGGCCGGAGCGCCGCCGGTCCACCAGCCCGGGCGCTCCGGGCACCGGGCCAGCGGATGGGCGGCGCCGTCGACCTCGACCTCGACCCGGTCGGTGGCCAGGGGCGCCCACACCTCGTAGGTCCGCACGCTCAGCTCCTCCTCGTCAGCAGGGCCACCGGCCGGTCCGCCAGCAGCCGCGTGACGGGCACCGGGCCCGCCGGGTGGGTCCGCAGCGTCAGCAGGTCCGTCCAGGGCCCGCCCTCGGGCAGCTCCAGGACGGTGCCGCGCCAGCCGCCGGCGCGTTCCAGCCCGTACGGGAGCCGGGTGACGGCGGTGACCACGTCGGCGCCGCGGGCGAAGGCCAGCAGGTGGTCGGCGGCGGGGCCGGTGGCGCTCAGCGGCCGGTAGGGCCCGAGCGGGCGCTCGCGCCGCAGGTGCAGTGCCGCCCTGGTGAGGTGCAGCTTCTCGCGGGCGAGGTCGCCGGGGCGCGGGGCGGCCGCGTCGGTGAGCCGGACGGCGAGCGCGCCGAGGTCCACCACGCCCCGGTTGTCCGGGTCGACGAGCGTGTACAGCGGTTCCTCGCTGCCCTGGTAGAGGTCGGGCACGCCCGGGACGGTGAGGTGCAGCAGCGCGGCGGCGAGGGTGTTGGCGCGGGCGTAGGGGGCGAGGGCGTGCACCAGGCCCTCGATCCGGGGCAGCAGCCCGGGGTTGGTGTGGACGGCGCGGGCGCGCGCGGTGAGCGCCTGCTCGAAGCGGGTGTCGGGGGTGGTCCAGGAGGTGTGCAGCTTGGCCTCGCGGGCGGCCTTGAGGAGGGCGGCGACGAGTCGGTCGGGGTCGATCGGCCAGGCGGCGACGAGGGTGTGCCAGAGCAGCCAGTCGCCGTCGCGGGCACCGTGGTCGTGGTCGTGGTCGTGGTCGTGGTCGCCGTCGGGCCCGGCGGCGGTGGACCAGGCGGCGGCCTCGGCGGCCCAGGCCTCGGGCCGCTCGGCGAGCACGGCGAGCCGGGCGCGGGCGTCGGCGCTGCGCTTGGTGTCGTGGGTGGACAGCACGGTCATGCTGTGCGGCCAGGCGCGCTCCAGGTAGCGGCACCAGTCGTGGAACCGGGCCGGCGACAGCCCCGGCCGGCCGGGCTCGCCGCCGACCTCGTTGAGGCCGGGCAGCGCGTTCCACCGGTAGAAGGCGGTGTCCTCGACGCCCTTGGCGGCGACGGCGGCGGCGGTCTGCGCGAAGCGCTCGCAGAACTCGTCCTTGTGCGGCCCGCTCCCCAGCTCCCCGAGGGCCAGGGCGGCGACCAGCCGGTCCGTCGGGTCGGCCGAGCCGCCCAGCGCCGCGCGCACCTGCTCGGCCGAGGCCGGCGGCACCGGCTCCCCGGGCCGGGCGTACGGCCGGTACGCCGGGTAGCCGGTGAACAGCCGCCGCAGCGCCGCGCGCAGCCGCCAGGGCGCGTGGTCGGCGTGCGCGGGCTCGGCGGCGCCGATCCGCAACGCGATCCGCACCAGCCGGTCGACCTCGGCGGCCAGCTCGCCGTGCGGCGCGGTCATGTCGGCCCGCCCGCGCCGGGCGGCGGCGACCGCCGGGTGGGGGTCGGCGCAGGACTCGCCGCCCGGCGCGGAGCCGGTCAGGAACGCCGCGTACGCCCCGGCCAGCCGGCAGGCGCCCGCGTGGTCGGTGAGCACGCCGTCGATGCGGCGCAGCGCGTCGTAGCCGGTGGTCCCGGCGACCGGCCAGTCCGCGGGCAGCCGCTCGTCGCCGGTGAGGATCTTCTCGACGACGGTGTACGCCCCGCCGGTGGCGCCGGCGAGGCGGCGCAGGTAGCCGCGCGGGTCGGCGAGCCCGTCGGGGTGGTCGATCCGGAAGCCGTCGACGACGCCGTCGGCGTGCAGCCGCAGCAGGGTGGCGTGGGTGGCGGCGAACACCTCGGGCTCCTCGACCCGGACGGCGATCAGCTCGTTGACGGTGAAGAAGCGCCGGTAGTTCAGTTCGGTGCGGGCCAGCCGCCACCAGGCGAGCCGGTACCACTGGCGGGCGAGCAGCTCGTCCAGCGGCAGCCCCGAGGTGCCGGGCCGCAGCGGCAGCTCGTGGTCGTGGTAGCGCAGCACCTCGCCGTCCACCGCCAGCTGGTCCAGCACGGCGCCGAGCCGGTCGCCGAGCAGCGGCAGCAGCACCCGGCCGCGCGCGGGGGCGTCGGCGGGGCCGGGCTGGGCCGCCCAGTCGATGTCGAACCAGCGCGCGTACGGCGAGTCGGGGCCGTCGCGCAGCACCTGCCACAGCGGCTGGTTGAGCCGCTCGGGGACGGGCACCGCCATGTGGTTGGGCACCACGTCGACGAGCAGCCGCAGGCCGTGCCGGTGGGCGGCGTCGGCCAGCGCGCGCAGGGCGCCCTCGCCGCCGAGCTGCTCGCTGACCCGGCCGTGGTCGACGGTGTCGTAGCCGTGGGTGGAACCGGGGGCGGCCTCCAGCAGCGGGGACAGGTGCAGGTGGGAGACGCCGAGGGCGGCGAGGTAGGGGACGGCGGCGGCGGCGTCGTGGAGGGTGAAGCCGGGTTGCAGCTGGAGGCGGTAGCTGGCCGTGGGGGCGGTGGCGGATGAGGGGGAGGTGGCGGCCGGGCGGGGCGGTGCGGGCTCGGCGGCGGAGGTCATAGGTCCATGAGTACCCGGGGGAGCCCGCCGCCAAGACCCGCTGCTGGTCCGAACAGGTGAGCGCGGGGTGTCAGGCCGGCCGCTGGAGCACCATCAGCGAGCGGTCGGTGAGCCACAGCGCGTCCCCGGCCTTGACCCGCGCGCCCGTGCCCGGGGCGGGCAGCCGGGCCTGTGCGGTGTCGACCACGACCTGCCACTCCTGCCCGTGGTCGGCGGGCAGGGTGAACTCCAGCGGCTCGAAGTGCGCGTTGAACATCAGCAGGAAGGAGTCGTCGACGATCCGCCCGCCGCGCCGGTCCGGCTCGGAGATGGCGTAACCGTTGAGGAAGACGGTCAGCGACTTGGCGTAGCTGGCGCCCCAGTTGCGCTTGGTCATCTCCTCCCCGCCGGGGGTGAACCAGGCGATGTCGGTGAGGTCGTCGTGGCCGCCCGAGTCATGGCCGCCGGAGGGGTGACCGCCGGAGGGGTGACCGCCCGAGGGGTGACCGCCGGAGAGGTGGCCGCCCGAGGGGTGACCGCCGGAGAGGTGGCCGCCCGAGGGGTGACCGCCGGAGAGGTGGCCGCCGGCGGCGAGCGTCCCCGGCCCGGGGCGACCGGGGACCGGCCGCCCGTGGAAGAAGCGCCGCCGCCGGAACACCGGGTGGTCGCGGCGCAGCCAGATCATCCCCTGGGTGAACTCCAGCAGCCGCGCCTCGGGCCCGTCGCCGTCCGGCCAGTGCAGCCAGGTGAGTTCGTTGTCCTGGCAGTAGGCGTTGTTGTTGCCCTGCTGGGTGCGGCCGAGTTCGTCGCCGTGGGAGAGCATCGGCACGCCCTGGGAGAGCATCAGGGTGGCGATGAAGTTGCGCTGCTGGCGGGCTCTGAGCTCCTCGACGGCCGGGTCGGTGCCGGGGCCCTCGACGCCGCAGTTCCAGGAGCGGTTGAAGGACTCGCCGTCGCGGTTGTCCTCGCCGTTGGCCTCGTTGTGCTTGTCGTTGTAGGAGACGAGGTCGCGCAGGGTGAAACCGTCGTGGCAGGTCACGAAGTTGATGGAGGCGATGGGGCGGCGGCCGTCGTCCTGGTAGAGGTCGGAGGAGCCGGTGAGCCGGGAGCCGAACTCGGCGAGGGCGGCGGTCTCGCCGCGCCACAGGTCGCGCACGGTGTCCCGGTACATGCCGTTCCACTCGGTCCACAGCGGCGGGAAGTTGCCGACCTGGTAGCCGCCCTCGCCGAGGTCCCAGGGTTCGGCGATCAGCTTGGCCTGGGAGACCACCGGGTCCTGCTGGACGAGGTCGAAGAAGGAGGAGAGCCGGTCGACCTCGTGGAACTGCCGGGCCAGGGTGGCGGCGAGGTCGAAGCGGAAGCCGTCGACGTGCATCTCGGTGACCCAGTAGCGCAGTGAGTCCATGATCAGCTGGAGCACGTGCGGGCTGCGCATCAGCAGGCTGTTGCCGGTGCCGGTGGTGTCCTCGTAGAACCGCTGGTCCTGGGCGAGGCGGTAGTAGGAGACGTTGTCCAGCCCGCGCAGGGACAGCGTCGGTCCGAGGTGGTTGCCCTCGGCGGTGTGGTTGTAGACGACGTCCAGGATCACCTCGATCCCGGCCGCGTGCAGGGCCTTGACCATCGACTTGAACTCCTGCACCTGCTGGCCCCGGTCGCCGCTGGAGGCGTAGGAGGAGTGCGGGGCGAAGAACCCGATGGTGTTGTAGCCCCAGTAGTTGGTCAGGCCCAGGTCGCGCAGCCGGTGGTCGCGGACGAACTGGTGCACCGGCATCAGCTCGATCGCGGTGACGCCGAGCTTGGCCAGGTGCTCGATCACCGCCGGGTGGGCCAGGCCCGCGTAGGTGCCGCGGATCTCCTCGGGGATGCCGGGGTGCAGCCGGGTGAGGCCCTTGACGTGCGCCTCGTAGATGACGGTGCGGTGGTAGTCGGTGCGCGGCGGGTGGTCGGTGCCCCAGTCGAAGTACGGGTTGATCACGACCGAGTGCATGGTGTGCGGGGCGGAGTCGAGGTCGTTGCGGCGCTCGGGCGCGCCGAAGTGGTAGCCGTAGACGGCCTCGTCCCAGTCGATGTGCCCGCTCATCGCCTTGGCGTACGGGTCCAGCAGCAGTTTGGCGCTGTTGTGCCGCTGGCCGAGGCCGGGGTTGTACGGGCCGTGGACGCGGAAGCCGTAGCGCTGGCCGGGCTGGACGCCGGGGAGGTACGCGTGCCGGACGAAGGCGTCCGTCTCGCGCAGTTCGACGGCCGTCTCCGAGCCGTCCTCGTCGATCAGGCACAGCTCGATCCGGTCGGCACTCTCGGAGAACACCGCGAAGTTGGTGCCGGCCCCGTCGTAGGTGGCGCCGAGGGGGTAGGGCTTACCGGGCCAGACCTGCATGAGTCCTCAACTTCCTTGCATTCAACGGAAACTGACGTGTAGTCCGATAACGCGCCCGGACCCGGACGCTCTCTTCCCGGCCGGGCGGCCGGGCATGTGCGGCGCTCGCGCGCCGTGACGCACGGCACAGTGCGCATACTCCCCGAGCCTTCCCCCGGCGGCCGGGACATGTGCTGCCGGTTCGCCCGAACGGGTGTCCAGTCGGCATTCCTGTGATAAGTGCGGGCCGGTGGCGGGCGGGCTTGTGGCGAGCGGGCCTGCGATGAGCGGGGCCTGCGACGGGCGTGGGTCTGTGAAGGGTGGGCCTGGTGGTGGTGCCGGGCCCCGTGGGCCATCCGGCTGCACACCGCTCGCGGCGGGCAGTACCCTTGATCGTCCGGCCGTCCCCGGGCCGGTGGCGTTCCATCAGCCGCGCAGGGGCGGAGCGTAGAGCAGCAAACCAGGTGAGGTGGCGCATGGTGTTCCCCGCCGGCGGCCGCGGCCCGGGGCCCGACGGCCCCGACCGGGGCGGCGCCCGCAGCGAGGCGCCCACGGTCGTCATGCGCCCCACCCTGTCCGGCCGTCCCCTGGTGCCCGCCCAGGGCGGCCCGGTCGAGGTCCCCGCCCTCGCCTGGTCCGCCGCCGAATGGGAGGACGCCTACCAGCGGGTCCGCCTGTCCGGCCGCGCCTACGTCTGGCTCAACCTCGTCGAGCAGCGGCTGCGCTCCCTCGTCGACGAGGTGCTGCACCCCATCTACGCCCCCGCCCACGGCGAGGACTGGGTCACCGCCGCCGCCGGCCCCGCCGGCGAGGAGTGGGCGCACCGGGCCGGCGCCGTCCGCGAGGTCAGCCGCCGCAAGGGCTACCTGCTCGACCCGGCGGACGACGACCCGCTGGTCTTCCTCACCCTGCCCCAGCTGCGCGAGCTGATGGTCCAGCACTGGCCCTGCTTCGAGCCCTACCTGTCCGACCGGCGCGAGATCGAACTCGCCCTGGACGAACTGGAGGTGGCCCGGCACGTGGTCTCCCGCAACCGGGTGCTCACCCAGACCGTCCTCGCCCAGACCGAACGCGCCGCCGCCCGCCTGCTCGCCGTCCTCGACGGCGGCGCCGGCGGCGTGCCCGCCGACGTCGTCGAGTCGCTGGTGGCCGGCCGGTACGCGGACGTCGTCGCCGTGCACGCCGACCGCGTCCGCCTCCAGCGCGACCTGCCCGTCGAGGACCTGCTGGACGGCGCCCGGCGTCTGGACGCGCTCGGCATCGGCCTCGGCATGCTCTGCCAGAACTACACCGGCAAGCGGCTGGTGCGCCTGGCCGGCGACGGCTGCCGGGTCCGTCTGCTCTTCCTCAACCCGGCGAGCAGCGCCGTCCGCCGCCGTGAACGCGAACTCGGCCTCGGACGCGGCGAGTTGTCGCGCTCCATCGAGATGAACATCATGCACGTGCGCCGGGTGCGGGCCCGGCTGCGCGACCAGGGCGGCTTCGAGATCCGGGTCTTCGACGAGACCCCGCGCTTCACCGCCTACCTCGTCGAGGGCCCCCGCCCGACCGGCCAGGTCGGCGGCCGCCGCCAGAGCCGCGACCTCGGCGTCATCCAGCCCTACCTGCGCCGCGCCCGGGGCATGGAGTCCCCGGCCCTGGTGCTGCGCGGCGGCGCCGGCCAGCAGCCCGGCGGCAGCGAACAGGGCCTGCTGGAGGTCTACCGCGAGGAGTTCGAGGGCGCCTGGGGCGACTCCCGGCCGGTGTCCTGAACCCTCCCCCCACCTCTGACGGACCATCGGATCCCTCTCTCCACCCCCGGGTGGAGACCCGGAACTCCATCCGTGCGGCGGCGACACCCCCGGGCCGCGCCGCACAAGCTGGAGGCGGGGTCGCGGCCGCACGAGCGACGCGACGACGTCGAGGGGAGTGCGCCGTGGTGTACGGAACAAAGCGCGGGACAGGACGGGGGGCAGCGCGCGGAAGGCTGCGCGAAGGGCCCGGGGCGGGGCTCGGGACGGGGCCTGGCGGAAGGCTGCCGGGGAATGCCCGCCGAACCGCCCGCCGGCGCTGGCCGTTCGCGCTGGCCGGCGTGGCGGCAGCCCTGCTGGGCCTGCTGCCGGCCGTCCCCGCCGAGGCCCGGGAGGCGGGCGGCTGCCGTACGGCGACCTCCGCCGGCCGCCTGCAAGGGGTGGCCCAGGACGGCCGGTGCGCCTACCTGGGCGTCCCGTACGCGGCGCCGCCCACCGGCGAGCGCCGGTTCCGCCCGCCGCAGCCCGCCGCGCCCTGGCCCGGAACACTGCGCGCCACCCAGGCCCGCCCCGGCTGCCCGCAGGACCTGAGCGCGGGCGGCGGCGGCACCGAGGACTGCCTGTACCTCAACGTGTGGTCGGCGCACCACGGCGGCGCCCGCAAACCCGTCATGGTCTTCCTGCACGGCGGCGCGGACGAACTCGGCGCCGCCGCCCAGCCCGTCTTCGACGGCGGCCTGCTGGCCGAGCGCGGCGACGCCGTCGTGGTGAACCTGGACTACCGGCTCGGCATCCTGGGCTGGACGGAACTCGGCGCGCTCGACCCGTCCTACGCCGGCTCGGGCAACAACGGGCTGCGCGACGAGAGCGCCGCGCTGACCTGGGTGCGCCGGCACATCGGCGCCTTCGGCGGCGACCCGGGCAACGTCACCGTCTTCGGCCAGTCGGCCGGCGCGATCTCGATCAGCGCCCTGCTGGCCGGCGACCACCCCGAGCGCCTCTTCCGGCGCGCCATCGTCGAGAGCGGCCCCGGCTACCTGGTGCACACCGCGGCCGCCGCGCGGGCCACCGCCGGAAAGGTCTTCGCCACCGGCGGCATCCACACCGTCGCGGACCTCGACCGGCTGAGCACCCAACAGGTCCTCGAACTCCAGGAACAGGTCCAGCACGGGCTCTCCGGACTGTCCTCCGCGGTCTTCTTCGGCCCCTCCATCGACGGGGCGCTGGTGCCCGGCCCGGTCGTCGAACGGATCGCCGCCGGCAGCGCCCGCGACGTCGACGTGATGACCGGCACCACCGAGAACGAGACCGACTACTGGGCGCTGTTCGACCCCACGCTGCCGGACCTCCCGCTGAGCGCCTACCGCAACCTGCCCCCCGTGCTCGCCGACCGCAAACAGCAGATGTACGACCGGTACGCCGCCGACCGCCCCGGGGCCACCGAGGGCCGGGTGGTGAACGCGATGCTCACCGACCAGACCGAGCGGATCCCCACCCTGCGCCTGGCCGAGGCCCAGTCCCGCTGGCGGCCCACCCACGTCTACCAGTTCGACTGGCACGTGCCCTACGTCCCCGGCCTGCCCGCCGCCCAGAACCTGGGCGCCATGCACACCCTGGAACTGCCCTTCGTCTTCGGCGGCCTGGACCTCGGCGCGATCCCGCGCGGCGCGCAGACCGTCGCCGCCCAGCGGCCCGAACTCACCCGGCTGTCCGAGCGGATGGCCGACGCCTGGGCCTCCTTCGCCCGCGAGGGCGACCCGGGCTGGCCGTCCTACACCGCCGACGCGCGGGCCACCCGGATCTGGGACCTGAACCCCAGCGTCCAGTACGCCCCGCACGACGACGAACGCGCCCTCTGGGACGACTACTCCTTCCCCGCCCTGGACCTCGGCACCCGCTGAGGCCTTCCCGCCTTCCCACCGGAGCAGGGGGCCGGGCCACCGCCCGGCCCCCTCGGCACGCCCCGCCCCGGCGTCCGGCCCCTGAAACCCGCTGGCCAGGCCGGTGCGGCCGCTGCCACACTGCGGGCCGTGAACAGCCTCCCCGCCTGGACCCTGCGCCCCGCCACCGCCGCCGACGTCGAACCCGTCGCCGAACTCAAGGCCGTCGTCCTGCGCGCCGACCTCGAACGCCTCGGCCGCTACGACGACGACCGGGTCCGCCGGCGCCTGCGGGCGGGCTTCTCCAGCCGCCACAGCTCCGTCATCCTCGTCGACGGCGCCTTCGCCGGCTCCGTCACCGTCCGCCCCGCCGAGCAGGGCGGCCGCTGGATCGAGCACTTCTACCTCGCCCCCGCCCACCAGGGCCGCGGCCTCGGCACCGCCGTCCTGCGCCACCTCCTCGCCCAGGCCGACGCCGCCGGCGAGCCCGTGCGCCTCGACGTCCTCCAGGGCAGCCCCGCCCGCAGCCTCTACGAACGCCACGGCTTCGTCCTCGACCACGAGGACCCGATCGACGTCTACCTGGTCCGCGAGCCCGCCGCCTGAACCGGGGCCGGCCCGTTGGTCGGGGCGTGGCGCCCGGTGACGCTCGCCCGGGTGACGCGAGTAGGCCGGACGGATGGTGACCGGCGGTCGGGCGCGGCGCTCACCCGAGCACCGGGCCCGACCGCTTGTTAGCGTCCCGTCCATGATCGACAGCCCGCACTCCACCGGCTCCGAACACCCCCGCGCCACCCGCCGCGGCCTGCTGCGCACCGCCCTCGGCGCCACCACCGCCGGAGCCCTCACCCTCACCGGCGCCCGCCCCGCCCAGGCCGCGCCCCGCACCGCCACCCGGCGCATCGACTTCCACGGCCTCCACCAGGCCGGCATCACCAACCCGCCCCCCGGCTACGGCACCTTCCTCGCCCTCGACGTCAAGGCCCGCGACCGCAAGGCCCTCGAAACCCTCCTGCGCACCCTCACCGACCGCATCCGCTTCCTCACCGCCGGCGGCACCCCGCCCGACCTCGGCCCCGCCGCCGCCCCCTCCGACAGCGGCACCCTCGGCCCCGACCTGCCCGCCGACGACCTCACCGTCACCGTCGCCGTCGGCGCCTCCCTCTTCGACACCCGCTACGGCCTCACCCGCCACCGCCCCCGCCGGCTCACCGCCATGCGGCCCTTCCCCGTCGACGCGCTGCGCCCCGCCGAATGCCACGGCGACCTCTCGCTCCAGATCTGCGCCGAGAACCGCGACACCGTCCAGCACACCATCCGCGACCTGCTGCGCAGCACCAACGGCCTGATCCGCCCGCGCTGGCAGCTCGACGGCTTCCAGAACCGCTCCCGCCCCACCGGCGCCGCCCGCAACCTGCTCGGCTTCAAGGACGGCATCGAGAACCCCGACACCACGAACGCCCGCGAGCTGGACGCCCTCGTCTGGGTCGGCGAGGGCGGCGACGAACCGCGCTGGGCCGCCGGCGGCAGCTACCAGGTCATCCGCGCCATCCGCACCCTCGTCGCCGGCTGGGACGAGGTGCCGCTCAAGCAGCAGGAACGCCTGATCGGCCGGCGCAAGAACGACGGCGCCCCGCTCGGGGCGGCCGGCGAGACCGACACCCCCGACTACCGCAACGACCCCGACGGCGCCGTCATCCCCCTCGACTCCCACATCCGCCTCGCCAACCCCCGCACCGACGGCACCCGCGACAGCCGCATCCTGCGCCGCGCCTTCAACTACGACCGCGGCCTCGATTCCGACGGCGAACCCGACCTCGGCCTCGCCTTCTGCTGCTACCAGCAGGACGTGGCCCGCCAGTTCGAAGCCGTCCAGACCCGCCTCAACACCGAACCCCTCGCCCGCCACCTCCGCCCCACCGGCGGCGGCTACTTCTACGTCCTCCCCGGCGCCCACGACACCACCGACTGGCTCGGCCGCACCCTCCTCACCGCCACCTGACGCCCCGGTTCGCGCGCCCGTCGCCCAACCGGGGCGCGGGCGCCCGCCGTTGGGGCGACCTGCCGAAACCGAGGGGGCCGTCCGCCGCCGTACCGGCCCGCACCCCGACCGCCCCGGCGGCCGGGATGTCGGTGGGGCGGGTGATGATGGGGGCTGTTTCGAGAGGCAGGACGGAAGGACACCCCCTTATGAGCTGGTGGCAGCAGCCACTGGTCGGCTTCGACCTGGAGACCACGGGCACCGACCCGGCCGTGGACCGCATCGTCACGGCCGCGCTCGTGGACACCGTCGGGGCCCGCCGGGTGGGGGCCGCGCACTGGCTGCTCGACCCCGGGGTCCCGATCCCGGCCGAGGCGGAGGCGATCCACGGCATCGGCGACGACCTGGCCCGCGGCAAGGGCCGGCCGGCCAAGGAGGCGGTGGAGGAGATAGCCGGCGCGCTCTGCGAGCGGCTCGCCGCAGGGCGCCCGGTGGTCGCGTTCAACGCGCCGTTCGACCTGTCGCTGCTCGACGCCGAGCTGCGCCGGTACGGGCTGGTGCCGCTCGCCGAGCGCCTCGGCGCCCCGGTCGGGCCGGTGCTGGACGCGCTGGTCGTCGACCGGGCGGTGGACAAGTACCGCAAGGGCTCGCGCACCCTGCAGCGGGTCTGCGAGGTGTACGGCGTCGAGCTGACGGACGCGCACGAGGCGGGCAGCGACGCGCTGGCGGCCGTCCGGGTCGCCGTCGCCCTCGCCGAGCGCTACCGGGCCGAGGTCGGCGACGTCGCGCCGGCCGAGCTGCACGAGCGCCAGATCGGCTGGTACCGGGAGTGGGCCGAGGGCTTGCAGGCGTGGCTGCGCCGCGGCAAGGACCCGCAGGCCGTGGTCGACCCGCGGTGGCCGATGAGGTGACCGCCCCCGGTGAGGCCGGCGGGCCGGGCGGGGCCTAGCCGGCCGGCCAGTCGAAGGTGTAGCCCTGGGCGACCAGCCAGGGCAGCAGCTGCTTGAGCGCGGCCACGGTCTGGGTGCGGTCGCCGCCGCCGTCGTGCATCAGGATCACGCCGCCGGGCTTGAGCTGCTTCTGCACGGTGGAGACGATGGCCGGCACGCCCGGGCGGGACCAGTCGCGCGGGTCGACGGACCAGCCGAGCGAGGACATGCCGAGGCTCGCGGTGATCTGCTCGTTGTCGGCGTTGAAGCCGCCGCCGGGGGCGCGGAACCAGCTGACCCGGGTGCCGGGGCCGCCGGCCTTGACGATCATGTCCCTGGCGGCGGAGATCTCGTAGGCGGCCTTGTCGTGGGGGAGCTTCGCGAACGGCTGCGGGTGGTGGACGCTGTGGTCGCAGAGCCGGTGGCCGGCCGCGAGGACGCGCTTGACCAGGGCCGGGTTGGCGGCGGCGTTCTGGCCGATCTCGCAGAAGGTGGCCTTGGCGTGGTACTGGGCGAGCAGGTCGAGGATCTGGCCGGTGGCGGGGCCGGGGCCGTCGTCGAAGGTGAGCGCCACGGTGTGGCCGCCGGAGGCGGTGGAGCCGATGACGGTGCCCGGCTTGACCGGGGCGGGCGGCGGCGCGGGGGTGCCCGAGGGCGTGGTCGCGACGGGCGTGGTGGTGACCGGGGTGCTCGGCGTGCCGCTGTGGGGCGCGGCGGTCGTCTCGGCCGGCGCCTTGGGCGTGCGCGGCTTCGGGACGGCCGGCGGGGCGGCGGAGGCGGGTGCGCTGTCGGAGCCGGGGGCGGGCGCGACGGTGGCGACGGGGCCGTCGGTCGGCCGGGAGTCGGTCGGCGCGATGGTGATCGGGGGCTGGGTGCTGACGCCGGCCGTCGGCTGGAGGGCTCCGCTGGCGGTGCCGCACGCGGCCAGGCCCAGGGTGGCGGCCGCCACGACGCAGCTTGCGACCAGCCGGCGGCGGGCCGTGAGGGCCGTACGGGTCGGAGGGGAGGGCCGGCGGGTGGCGGAGTGGGGCATGGCGGCGGCTCCTGTGGTGCAGAGGGGTGCAGAGGACGGGTGCCGATCCCTCGGTCAGGATGACTGTCCGATAGGACGCCGAGCGTACGTGCCCCGGTTGCGGAGCGGACCGGAGCGCCGTAGGAGTCTTCTCACACGCGCCCGGGTTGGCGCCCCCGCGGCCCGCCGGGTATCCCGGGGGCCGTGACGGGGGCGTCCCGGCACTTCAGAGGCCCGGCACTTCAAGGCCCGGCACTTCAGGAGCCCGCCACTTCGGAAGCCCGACGCCCCGGGAGCCCGACGCCTCAGAACGGGTACCAGCGCACCTCGGTGGCACCCTCCCGCAGCGAGGCGACCCGGCGCCGGAACTCCGCCAGCGCGGCCGGATTGCCGGGCACCTGCTGGGCGACCCAGGAGGCGCTGGCGGTCTCCCGGGCCCCGCGCAGCACCGCGAAGCCGGGCCAGGCGCGCACGTCCCAGCCGTACGCCTCGACGAAGGCCCGGTACTCCTCGCCGGGCACGCCGTACCGGTCGTGGCTGAGCGCGAGGACCGCCAGGTCGTGTTCGCGCAGGTCGTGCGAGACGTTCTCCAGGTCGAGCAGGACGGGCCCGTCCGGGCCGACGTGGACGTTGCGGGGCAGCGCGTCGCCGTGGATCACACCGGGGTGCAGGTGCGGGGCGAGGTCGGGCAGGGCGGCGGCGAAGCCGTCGCGGCGGTGGCGCAGGAAGGCGACGTCGGCCGGGTCGACGTGGCCCTCGGCGGAGGCCAGCCAGCGTTCGACGGGGGCCAGCAGGTCGCGGTGGGCGAGCGGGAAGGGCGGCAGCGGCAGCCGGTGCAGGGCGCGCAGCAGCGGGGCGAGGTCGGCGGGGCGGGCGGGGCGGACGGCGGGGGCGAGCCGGTGCCAGAAGGTGACGGGGTGCCCGTGGGCGAGCTGGGGCTCGGCTTCCACCGCGTCGTACGGGCGGACCACCGGGACGTCCTGGGCGGCGAGCCAGTGGGCGACGGCGAGTTCGTGCCGCGCCCGTTCGTACAGTTCGGGGCCGCGGCCGACCTTGGCGACGACGGCCGGGTCGCCGAGGTCGAAGACGGCGTTCTCGCCGAGCGCGAGCAGCCGGGCGTCGCCGGGGCCGGGCAGTCCGGCGGACTCGCAGGCGTGGGCGAGCAGCAGCCGGGCGCGGCCTTCGTCGAAGGGGATCATGGCGGTGCTCCGTTGGGGCGGCGTTCATCCGGAGGCCTCCGGACGGTGATCATCATGACGGACCGGGGTGGGGTTTTCCCTACCCTCCTACCCTGACATCTCCTCCCAGGGGGTAGGGGAGAGATCCACCCTGAGGGGGAGCTGTCTCCACCCGGAGCACGAGGTCAAGGGGCGTGCGCCCGGGAGAAACTGGGTCGGGGCCGCTTCGGAGCGGCCTGACGGGGGTTGGACCACGGGGGCTCCTTGCCGGGCGGCAAGCAAGTACTCGTAGGATGACGCCCAAATCCACTTACCTGCCGACCGGCTAGGGAGCGCCGCCGCGCGTCTCCCACCGGTCCAGCCGTCGCCCGGCGTCCCGTCCCCCAAGGGCTGCGGTGAACCATGCCCAGGAGGCATCGAGCATGTTCCACCGACTAGGACAATTCGTCGTACGCCGCGCGTGGTGGGTGATCATCGCGTGGGTGATCGGAATGATCGCCGTCCTCATGACCGCGCCGAAGGTCAGCTCGCAGACCGACGAAGCCGCGTTCCTCCCCAAGCACTACGAGTCCATCCAGGCCGCACAGGTGCAGGAGCGCGCCTTCCCGGCCGCCTTCACCCCGGGCGCGCTCGCACTCTTCGAGCGCAACGACGGCGCCGCGTTCACCGACGCGGACAAGGCCGCGATGGGCAAGCTCGTCCAGGACCTGACGGCCAAGAAGATCGACGGCGTCGAGAAGATCATCCCGCCGTCCGACCAGCTGGGCATATCCCCGGACCACAAGTACGCGATGGCCATGATCGCCGTCGACAAGTCGAAGCAGCAGGACCAGAACGGCACCGCGGACATCGCCAAGGCCCTCCGCGACGACGGCAAGGCACTGGCCTCCGGCACCGACCTGAAGTTCCAGCTCGGCGGCCCCGCCGCCCAGGCGCTCGACCAGAAGGAAGCCTCCGGCTCGGCCGAGGGCATCATCACCATGGCCACGGTGCTCCTGGTCATCGTGATCGTCGGCATCATCTTCCGCGGCATCCTGGCCGGCCTGCTGCCGGTCCTGGTCTCGCTGATGATCGCGCTGCCCGCCTCCATCGGCCTGATCAACTACGCGACCGACATCTTCAACCTCAAGAGCACACCCATCCTGATGGCGATCCTGATCGTCGTCGTGCTCGGCGTCGGCACCGACTACTTCCTGTTCCTCGCCTTCCGCTACCGCGAGCGACTGCGGGCCGGCGACGGCCGCGATGCCGCCGTGGCCAACGCGGTCGGCCGGGTCGGCGAGGCGATCGCCTCCGCCGCCGGCGCCGTCACCATCGCCTTCGCCGCGCTGATCCTCTCCAGCCTCGGCATGTTCCAGGCGCTCGGCCCCGCGCTGGCGATCGCGGTCGTGGTCACCGCCCTGGCCTCGCTCACCCTGGCCCCCGCGCTGCTCGCGGTCATCCCCGCCCGCGCCGTCTTCTGGCCCGGCAAGAAGTGGACGGACGAGCCGAGCACCGCGCGCTTCACCGCGCTCGGCCGGGTCGTCCAGAAGCGCCCGGCGCTGGCCGCCGTCGCCTCCGGCGGCGTACTGGTCGCCCTGTCCGTGGGCGCGCTCGGCTACAACGGCCTCTTCGACATGGCGGGCAGCTCCATGCCCAAGGACAAGGAGTCGATGGTCGTCCAGGACAAGATGGCCAAGGGCTTCTCCGCCGGCGCCGCCGACCCGAGCCAGGTCTACCTGAGCAGCACCGACGGCAAGAAGCTCGACCCGGCCTCCTTCCCGGCCTTCGCCGACAAGCTGCAGGGCGTCGGCGGGGTGTCCAAGGTCTACCTGCCGAGCGCCGACGCCAAGAGCATCAGCGCCGACGGCGCCACCGCCCAGTTCACCGTCATGCTCAAGGACGCCCCGACCAGCAACGAGGCGATCGACGCGGTGACCGAGCTGCGCACCGTCGCCCACGCGCAGGCCCCGGCCGGCAGCGAGGCCAAGGTCGGCGGCCTCACCTCGGTGTTCAAGGACATCAACCTGGCGATGACCCACGACTACAAGCTGGTCTTCCCGATCGCCGGGCTGCTGATCCTGCTCATCCTGGCCCTCCAGCTGCGCAGCGTGGTCGCCCCCTGGTACCTGATGGCCTCGGTAGGCCTCGGCTTCAGCGCCACGCTGGGCGCCACCACGCTGATCTTCCAGAAGATCGGCAACGAGACCGGCCTGATGTTCATGATGCCGATCCTCATCTACCTCTTCGTGGTGGCGATCGGGACGGACTACAACATCCTGATCATCGCCCGTCTGCGCGAGGAGGCCCGCGCGGGCCGCAGCCCGCGCGAGGCGGCCCGCGAGGCGCTGCGCCACGCCGGCCCGACCGTCGCCGCGGCCGGCTTCATCCTGGCGGCCTCGTTCGGGACGTTCATGCTCGCCGGCAACACCTTCATGATGGAGTTCGGCTTCGCGATGGCCTTCGGCATCGTGCTGGCGGCCTTCGTGATGGCGATGTTCTTCACCCCGGCGCTCACCGCGCTGATCGGAAACCGGGCCTGGTGGCCCGGCCACGGCGCCGACCCCGAGCACGGCCACGGCGCAAGCCTCGGTGCCGGCCCGGCGCCGGCGGCGGACGCGTACGGCGTGCCGGAGCCGGCCGGACGGCGCTGATCGCCTCGTTCGGACACGGGCGACGCCCGACCGACGCGCCAAACAGGCGGCGTCCCGCTTCGGCGGGGCGCCGCTTGCCCCCTTTCCCTGGCCGTCAAACGTGATCTGTTGAGCACAAAAGTCCCCGGTCAATCGGGGTGTCGCCGTGCTACAGTCGACTCAGTTGCAGTTTTGGTTCCCATGAACGCATGTGTGCGCCTGCTGGTCCAACCAACAGGCGCATTTGTTTTGTCCGGTGTTTCAGTCTCCGGATGGGGATCGCGGCTACTCCGGGGTTCACGCGGTGTGAATCCCTGATGCCCCAGTTTTTTGAGGAGACGGTTATGGCTACCGGCACCGTGAAGTGGTTCAACAGCGAAAAGGGCTTCGGCTTCATCGAGCAGGCCGAGGGCGGCCCGGATGTGTTCGCGCACTACTCGAACATCCAGGCCAACGGCTTCCGTGAGCTCGTTGAGGGCCAGGCCGTCGAGTTCGACGTGACCCAGGGCCAGAAGGGCCCGCAGGCCGAGAACATCCGCGTCATCGGCTGACGTCAGCCTCCACGCTGACTCGCGATCTCGCGAAGCGGGGGCCCGTACCACACGGTGCGGGCCCCCGCGCATGCCGCCGTACGGCCGGGGCGGCGAGTTTCCTACCGACGGCCGACCAGCCCCCACCCGGGGCTGCCGACCGACGTACGGAGACTTCGTGACCACCCCTGCCCGCCCGCCGCGTGACCGCGCCGCCCGCACCACCGACCAGGCCCGCCGCGGCGAGAACCCGCGCGCCACCGGCGACGCCGAGCGCGCCCGCAAGCCGCGCGGCCGCACCGGCGCCCCCAAGAACACCCGCGCCGCCGTGCCCGAGGCCGCCGACTTCACCGTCGTCGAGGGCACCCCGGCCCGGCCCCCGGCGGACACCTTCGCCGAACTGGACCTGCCCAAGGGCATCCTCAGCACGCTCACCCGCGAAGGCGTCACCGCGCCGTTCCCGATCCAGGGCGCCACGCTGCCCGACTCGATCGCCGGCCGCGACGTGCTCGGCCGCGGCCGTACCGGCTCCGGCAAGACCCTCGCCTTCGGCCTGCCGCTGCTCGCCCGCACCGCCGGGCGCCGCGCCGTCGCCCGCTACCCGCTGGCGCTCGTCCTGGTGCCCACCCGCGAGCTCGCCCAGCAGGTCACCGACGCGCTCACCCCCTACGCGACCGCCGTCAACCTGCGGATCACCACCGTCGTCGGCGGCATGTCGATCAACCGCCAGGCCAACGCCGTCCGCCGTGGCACCGAGGTCCTGGTCGCCACCCCCGGCCGGCTCGACGACCTGATCGGCCGCGGTGACGTCAACCTGTCCGACGTCGCCATCACCGTCCTCGACGAGGCCGACCAGATGGCCGACATGGGCTTCCTCCCGCAGGTCAGCAAGCTGCTGGAGCAGGTCGCCGAGGGCGGGCAGCGGATGCTGTTCTCCGCGACCCTGGACCGCAACGTCGACCGCCTGGTCAAGCGCTTCCTCACCGACCCGGTCACCCACTCGGTCGACCCGTCGGCCGGCGCGGTCACCACCATGGACCACCACGTCCTCCAGCTGGACCAGGCCGACAAGGCGTCCACCACCGCGCACATCGCCTCCCGCGACGGGCGCGTGATCATGTTCGTGCACACCAAGCACGGCGCCGACCGCCTCACCAAGCAGCTGCTCGCCACCGGCGTCCGGGCCGCGGCCCTGCACGGCGGCAAGTCCCAGCCGCAGCGCAACCGGGTCCTCGACCAGTTCCGCGACGGCCACGTCACCGCGCTGATCGCCACCAACGTCGCCGCCCGAGGCATCCACATCGAAGGCCTCGACCTGGTCGTCAACGTCGACCCGCCGGTCGACCACAAGGACTACCTGCACCGCGGCGGACGCACCGCCCGGGCCGGCGAGTCCGGCACCGTCGTCACCCTCGTCCTGCCCGAGCAGCGCCGCGAGGTCAACCGGCTGATGACGGTCGCGGGCATCCGCCCCACCGTCACCAAGGTCCGCCCCGGCGACGCCGACCTCGCCAAGATCACCGGTGCCCGCACCCCCAGCGGCGTCGCGGTCGCCGTCGCCGTCCCCGCGCCCGCCGAGGCCCCCGCCGCCAAGGCCGACGCCAAGTCCGGCAACCCGCGCCGCCGCCCTGGCAAGCGCTCCGCGCTGCCCGCCGACGTCGACATGAACGGCAACCCGCGCCGCCCCCGCCCCAAGCAGCGCATGGGCGGCGCCGCCGCCCAGGGCGACCGCCCCCAGGCGGCCGGCTTCATCGGCCGCTCCTCCGGCCGCGCCAAGCCCGGCAGCGGCGCCAAGTCCGGCTCCAACTACGGCACCGGCCGCCAGCGCCGCGCCATCGACTGATCCCCGGCGACCGCCCGACGGCCCGGCCCCCTCGCACCGAGGGGGCCGGGCCGTCTCGTCGTGGGCCCGGCTGTCCGACGGACACCATCACCCCGCGGCGGTCCGACCCGGGCGAACCTCCGTTGATGTTGGTCATGTGCAGTGCTATGTACATCACCACCATCGATCGACGGAGGTATCCGGATGTCCGTGACACAGATCGACATCGATGACGACGCACTGGAACGAGCAATGACGCTCGCCGGAGTTCGGACCAAGAAGGACGCAGTCAACCTGGCACTGCGCTTCTACGCCGAGCGGCAGGAACGTGCTGCCCGGATCAGCCGGCATTTCGAGCGGGCTCGGCACTGGGGAGCCGTCGAGGACGCAGAGCGGATGCACCGAGCGGAGAAGGACGCCCGGTGATCTATCTCCTCGACACCTCCGGACTCGTCCGGTTGTTGGGCGAGCCCAAGCTCCTGGCCGTCTGGTACGACGCGATCGACGCGGGGTCGATCGCGTCGTGCTACCCGCAGCGCGCGGAGTTTCTGCACAACGCGCGCAGCGGCCGGGAGTACGACGAGATCACCGAGATGTTCGCCGACCTGTACCCGGACGTCTCGGTACCGAAGAACGCTGGGCGCTGGATCGACACGGTTCAGCGGCGCACGGCCCTCGCCGGGCAGCACCGTAGTGCCTCCGCGGTCGACCTCATGATCGCGGCGACGGCCGCGCACCACGGCCTCACGGTCCTCCACGACGATGCGGGCTACCGCACGGTGGCGCGGCACGCCGCCGACCTGAGCGAGCACAGCATCCTCGATCACGAGTGAGTCGGCCCCGTGGTCAGGCGGTGAGCGTCCGGGGCATCGTGGCAGCCGTACGCGCCTCGTCGTAGCGCTCCAGGAGGAGGGTGGCGAGTTCGGGGGCGGGGCCCAGGACGGCGGCGACGGCGTCCGCTCCGGCGGCGGCCTCGGCGATGCGGTCGGGCAGGAGGCCCGGGGCCAGCAGGTAGGGGGAGACGGCGGTGCGGGCGGCGCCCGCGGCGCGCAGGGCGGCCAGGGCGTCGGGCACGCGCGGGCCGGTGGCGGAGGCGTAGGCCACCTCGACGGCGGCCCAGCCGCGGCTGCGGCGCCACGCGGCGGCCACCGCGCGGGTGGCGGCGTCGGCGGCCGGGTCGGAGGAGCCGGCCGCCGCGAGCACCACGCCGGTGCGGGCCCGGACGGCGGCCGAGCGCACGTCCACCCCGGCTTCGGCGAGGCGGCGGTCCAGGGCGGCGAGCAGCAGCGGCGACGGGCCCAGGACGGCGGCGACGGGCAGGGCCGCGCCGGCCGTGCGCAGGGCGGCCGGGACGTCGTGCTTGGCGTGGTAGGCCCGGTTGAGCAGCAGCGGGACGGCCACCGCGTCGTCGAGCCGCCCGACGACCTGCGGGATGCGCGGCGCGCAGTGGTCCAGGTAGGCGGTGGCGACGTCCAGCCCGGGGCGCAGCGCCCGCACCTCCTGGACCAGTGCGGCCACGGTCGCGGCGTGCCGCGGGTCGCGGCTGCCGTGGGCGATCAGCAGGAGGGCGGGCATCGGCGTCGGCCTTACTTGACGGCGGCCAGCAGGCCGCGGTTGCGCAGCACCCGGCGCTCGACCGGGGTGAAGACGAGCAGTTCGATGGCGATGCCGACGAACAGGATCAGGATGATGCCGAGCAGCACCCCGGACATGTCGGAGAACTCGCGCTGGTCCTCCAGGAACCGGCCCAGGCCCCGGCCGAGGTCGGGGGAGGAGGCGACGAGTTCGGCGGCCATCAGGGAGCGCCAGGAGAACGCCCAGCCCTGCTTGAGGCCGGCCAGGTAGCCGGGCAGCGCGGCGGGGATCAGCACGAGCCGGGCGCCGGTGAGGCCGGTGGCGCCGATGGTGCGTCCGGCGCGCAGGAACAGCGGCGGCACCTGGTCGATGCCGGCGACCAGGCCGTTGGCGATGGAGGGGACGGCGCCGAGCAGGATCACCGCGTACATCATCTGGTCGTTGATGCCGAGCCAGATGACCGCGGCCGGCACCCAGGCGACCGAGGGCAGCGACTGCAGGCCCTGGAGGACCGGGCCGATGGCGGTGCGCACCGGCCGGACGCGGGCGACGACCAGCCCGATCGGGGTGCCGATGACGCCGGCGAGCAGGAAGCCGGACAGGCCGCGCCAGACGCTGGTCCAGATGATCGAGAACAGCGTGCCCTGGTACCAGAGCTCCTGGGCGGAGTGCCACACGTCGGTCGGGCTGGGCAGCTTGTAGGCGGAGGTGAGGTGCAGGCTGTAGGCGCCCTGCCACAGGGCGAGCACCACGAGGACGCCGATCAGTGGCGGCAGGGCCTTGGTCCGCAGCGCCTCGCCGAGCGAGCCGCGCTGGGCGGAGACGGCGTCGAGGGCGTCCAGGCCGGCGCCGACACCGGCGGTGTCCGTGGCGGCGGCCCTGTCGGTCCTGTCGGCCTTGTCGGTCTTCTCCAGGACCGGGGTGCTGTCAGTGCTGGCCATGGCGACGGATCTCCCCACGCAGTTCTTCGGTGATCTCGATGGACAGGTCGGCGACGCCGGTGGACTCGATGCGGCGCGGCTGCGGCAGGTCGATCCGCCACTCGCGGGCGACCCGGCCGGGGCGGGAGGAGAGCAGGACGACGCGCTGGGCCAGGCGCACGGCCTCGCGCACGTTGTGGGTGACGAACAGGACGGACAGCTGCCGCTCGGCCCAGATCCGGGTGATCTCGTCGTGCAGCACGTCGCGGGTGATGGCGTCGAGCGCGGCGAACGGCTCGTCCATCAGCAGCACCTGGCTGCCCTGGGCGAGCGCGCGGGCCATCGCGACGCGCTGGCGCATGCCGCCGGACAGCTCGTGCACGCGCTTGCCGTACGAGCCCTTGAGGCGGACGAGTTCGAGCAGGCGCTCGGCTTCGGCGCGGCGCTCGGGGCGGGGGACGCCGGCCAGCTTGAGGGCGAGTTCGATGTTGCGGCCGGCGGTGAGCCAGGGGAACAGCGCGTGCTCCTGGAACATCAGCGCGGGACGGCCGCCCGGCACCTCGATGGCGCCGGCGGTGGGCTGGTCGAGGCCGGCGACCAGGTTGAGCAGGGTGGACTTGCCGCAGCCCGAGGCGCCGAGCAGGGTGACGAACTCGCCGGGCGCGACGTCGAGGGTGATGTCGTCCAGGACGTGGGTCTGCGTGCCCGGGCGGCCGAAGGACTTGTGCACGTGCGAGATCCGGACGGCGGGCGCGGCGCCGCCGGCGTCGGCGCCGGCGGTGTCCGCCGAGGTGGTCAGTGCCGGTGTCATCCGGGCACCTCCTGCGTGAGTGGTCTGGCTGAGGGCTGGCGGAGCGGGGCCGGGGCCCGGCCCCGCCCGTCCCGGTGGGCATCGATCGCGGATCGACCGGGCGGGCGGGGGTCCGGACCGCGGAGTCGGGGGCGGACTCGGCGCGGCTCGGCGTTACTCGGCACCGCTCGGTGCCGTTTCGGAGCCGGGTGGCGCTACTTGGCGCCGAGTCCGGCGTCCGCCACGGGGCCCTGGCCCTTGGCCGCGAGCACCTTGTCGAGCAGGGTGAGGTCGTAGATGCCGTTCAGGTTGGGCTTCTTGAGCAGCCCGGCGGTGACGGCGTGGTCGGCCTCGGCCTGGAGGGTGTTCGCCAGCGGGTCGTCGAGGAAGTCGATGTCGGCCCAGGCCGGGTCGAGGATGGCCGGCTCCAGCGCGTTGCCGGCCTCCTTCTTGATCGCGTCGTTGGCGTCGGCCTTGGCCTTGTCCGGGTTGGCCTTGATGAAGGCGTTGGTGTTCACCGAGCCGCGCAGCACGGCCTCCACCACGTCCGGGTGCTCCTTGAGGAACTTCTGCGAGACGATGATGTTGGTGATCACGAACTTCTTGTCCGGCCAGACGTCCTTCTCGTTGAGCAGGACCTTCGCGCCGAGGGTGACCAGCTTGGAGGCGGTGGGCTCGGGCACCCAGGCGCCGTCGATGGAGCCCTGTCGGTAGGCGTCGGGGGTGACCTTGTTGTCCGTGCGCACCACCGAGACGTCGCCGGCACCGGACGCCGCGTCGACCTTGAAGCCCTTGCCGGCCAGGTAGTTGAGCAGCGCCACGTCCTGGGTGTTGCCCAGCTGCGGGGTGGCGATCTTCTTGCCCCTGAGGTCGTCCAGCGAGGGGATCTTGTCCGGGTTGACCACCAGCTTGACCCCGCCGGAGGCCGAGCCGCCGATGATCTTCAGGGACTGGCCGTCGGACTTGGTGTAGCCGTTGATCGCGGGGGAGGGGCCGATCCAGCCGATGTCGATGGAGCCGGCGTTGAGCGCCTCGATCTCGGACGGGCCCGCGTTGAAGACCTGGGTCTTGATCTGGGTGGCGCCCAACTCCTTCTGGAACAGCCCCTCCTGGAGGCCGACCAGGGCGGTGCCGTGGGTCAGGTTCGCGAAGTACCCGATCTTCACGGTGTCCGCGGACAGCTTCGCGCCGGAGGCGCCGGCCGAACTGGCGGCGGAGTCGGCGCCCGCCTTCTTGTCGTCCGCCTTGGAGCCGTAGCTGCACGCGGACAGCAGGGTCACGGCGGTCAGGCCGGCCACCGCGGCCACCGCGGAGCGTCTGATCCGGCCGGCGTCGGGGCGGGCACGGGTATGCGAGAGGGCCGGGTTCGGGGCCATGGTGAAGTCCTGTTCATCGACGGACCGTCAGGAGGCGGTCTCGGGGACGTGGCGGTCGCCCGTCGGGGCGGCCGGGGGTCGCAACTCAGCGCTGTCGGCCCGCACATCGGGTCAGGCCGCCCTGGCCGCTGCCGAGGACGCCGCTGCCGATGCGGCCGCCTTCCTTGTCCATGTCCGAGAACGCCTCGCTGGGCATCAGACCCAGTCCTCCTCAGCGGGTTCGGTGGCGCGTACGGTCGCGAAGGCCTCGCCCGCCATGCCGGCGGTGAGGGTGGTGCCGTCGGCCGGGTCGATCAGCAGGAACGAGCCGGTGCGGCGGTTGTCGGAGTAGGCGTCGAGTGCCAGCGGCTCGGCGGTGCGCAGCACCACGTGGCCGAGGTCGTTGACGTTCAACCCCTCGGCGCCGGAGCGCTGTTCGAGGGTGTCGCCCGCCTTGGTCGGCAGAGCGATGCGGTAGGTGATGTCCTTGACCAGCGCGCGCACGGTGCGGGTGGTGTGCTTGAGCAGGACCTTGTCGCCGGCGCGCAGCGGGCGCTCGTAGAGGTGGCTGACGGTGGCCTCGATGTCCCTGGTGGGCGCGGGGATCACGCCGGCCGCGATCAGGTCGCCGCGGGAGACGTCGAGGTCGTCGGCGAGCCGGATGGTGACCGACTGGGGTGCCCAGGCGAGGTCCGTCTCGCGGCCGAGCGCGTCGATCCCGGCGACGGTGGTGGTGTGGCCCGAGGGCAGTACCGTCACCGGGTCGCCGACCCGCAGCACGCCGGAGGCCAACTGCCCGGCGTAGCCGCGGTAGTCGGGGTGCTCCTCGCTCTGCGGGCGGATCACGTACTGGACCGGGAAGCGGGCCGGCTCGGCGCCCGGGTCGCTGCCGACCGGGACGGTCTCCAGGTGCTCCAGCAGGGTCGGGCCGCCGTACCAGTCCATGTGCGCGGACGGCTCGACGACGTTGTCCCCGGCGAGGGCGGAGATCGGCACGGCCACCACGTCGCCCACGCCGAGCGAGGCGGCGTAGGCGGTGAACTCCTCGGCGATGGCGGCGAAGACGGGCTCGGCGTAGTCGACCAGGTCCATCTTGTTGACGGCCAGCACCACGTGCGGCACCCGCAGCAGCGCGGCGACGGCGGCGTGCCGGCGGGTCTGCTCGACGACGCCGTTGCGGGCGTCGACCAGTACCACGGCCAGTTCGGCGGTGGAGGCGCCGGTCACCATGTTGCGGGTGTACTGCACGTGCCCGGGGGTGTCGGCGAGGATGAACCGCCGCCGGGGGGTGGCGAAGTAGCGGTAGGCCACGTCGATGGTGATGCCCTGCTCGCGCTCGGCGCGCAGGCCGTCGGTGAGCAGCGCGAGGTCGGGCGCTTCCTGGCCGCGGCCCAGCGAGACGCGTTCGACGGCCTCCAGTTGGTCGGCGAGCACGGACTTGGAGTCGTGCAGCAGGCGGCCGACCAGGGTGGACTTGCCGTCGTCGACGGATCCGGCGGTGGCGAAGCGCAGCAGCGACGTGGCGGTTGCTTCCTGGGTGGTGCTGGTCATCGTTAGAAGTACCCCTCGCGCTTGCGGTCTTCCATCGCGGCCTCGGACAGCTTGTCGTCGGCCCGCGTCGCGCCGCGCTCGGTGAGGCGGCTGGCGGCGATCTCGGCGATCACGGCCTGGATGTCGGTGGCGTCCGAGTCGACGGCGCCGGTGCAGGACATGTCGCCGACGGTGCGGTAGCGGATCAGCCGCCGCTGGACGGGCTCGTTCTCCTTGGGGCCGCCCCACTCACCGGCGGTCAGCCACATGCCGCCGCGGGAGAAGACGTCCCGCTCGTGGGCGTAGTAGATCTCCGGGAGGTCGATGCCCTCGCGCTCGATGTACTGCCAGACGTCCAGCTCGGTCCAGTTGGACAGCGGGAAGACGCGCACGTGCTCGCCGACGGCGTGCCGGCCGTTGTACAGCGACCACAGCTCGGGGCGCTGGCGGCGCGGGTCCCAGGCGCCGAACTCGTCGCGCAGGGAGAACACCCGCTCCTTGGCGCGGGCCTTCTCCTCGTCGCGGCGCCCGCCGCCGAACACCGCGTCGAAGCGGTTCGTCTCGATGGCGTCGAGCAGCGGGACGGTCTGCAGCGGGTTGCGGGTGCCGTCCGGGCGCTCGCGCAGCCGGCCGTCGTCGATGAAGTCCTGGACGTGGGCGACGTGCAGGCGCAGGCCGTGCTCGGCCACGACGCGGTCGCGGTAGGCGATCACCTCGGGGAAGTTGTGGCCGGTGTCGACGTGTAGCAGCGAGAACGGCACGGCGGCCGGGTGGAAGGCCTTGAGTGCCAGGTGCAGCATGACGATGGAGTCCTTGCCGCCCGAGAAGAGGATCACCGGGCGCTCGAACTCCCCCGCGACCTCGCGGAAGACGTGCACCGACTCGGCCTCCAGCACGTCCAGGTGGGACAGCGCGAAAGGGCCCCTGGCCGGCTGGTTCTGGGCGTCGGCGGTGCGGACCGGGCCGTCGGTCGCGGTGGTCATGCGAGACCCCTCTCGGTCAGGAAGGCGTGCAGCTCGGCGGCGGACTCGGCGACCGCGCGGCCCTGCGTCTGGATCCGCAGCTCCGGCTTCTCCGGCGCCTCGTACGGGTCGTCCACGCCGGTGAGGCCGGCCAGCTCCCCGGCGGCCTGCTTGGCGTACAGGCCCTTGACGTCGCGTTCGGCGCACAGCTCGACCGGGGTGGCGACGTGGACCTCCAGGAACTCGGTGCCGGCCGCCGCGTGCCGCTCGCGCACCGCGGCGCGCGAGTCGGCGAACGGGGCGATCACCGGGGCGAGCACCTTGACGCCGTGGGCGGCGAGCTTCTCGGCGACGAAGCCGATCCGGGTCACGTTGGTGTGCCGGTCCTCGCGGGTGAAGCCGAGGCCCTTGGAGAGGAACTCGCGGATCTCGTCGCCGTCCAGGACCTCGACCCGGTGGCCCTCGGCGCGCAGCCGTCCGGCCAGCGCGAAGGCGAGCGTGGTCTTGCCCGCGCTCGGCAGCCCGGTCAGCCACACGGTGGCGCCGCGCTCGCAGGGGGCGGCCGCGGGGGCCGCCTCCGCGGCTCCGTCGGCGGCCCGGGTGTGAGCTGTCACAGTCTCAAGTCCTTCGTCGGTAGTGGGGGGTGGGTCAGAGGTGGATGCCGCACTCGGTCTTGCCGGAGCCGGACCAGCGCCCGGCCCGGGCGTCCTCGCCCTCGGCGGGCTTGCGGGTGCAGGACAGCGGCGAGCAGCCGATCGAGGTGTAGCCCTCCCACAGCAGCGGGTTGAGCAGCACCCCGTGGGCGGTGACGTAGGCGTCCACGTCCTCCTGCGTCCACCGGGCGATCGGGGCGATCTTGACCTTGCGGCGCCGGGCGTCCCAGGACACCACCGGGGTGTCCGCCCGGCTCGGGGACTCGTCGCGGCGCAGCCCGGTCGCCCAGGCGTCGTAGCCGCCGAGGCCGCGGTTGAGCGGCTCGACCTTGCGCAGCGAGCAGCACAGGTCCGGGTCGCGGTCGTGCAGGTGCGGCCCGTGCTCGGCGTCCTGCTCGGCCACGGTGCGCAGCGGCCTGAGGGTGATGACGTTGACCGGCATGGTCGCGGCCACCGCGTCCCGGGTGCCGATGGTCTCCGGGAAGTGGTAGCCGGTGTCCAGGAACACCACGTCCACGCCGGGGAACACCGAGGAGGCGAGGTGGGCGACGACCGCGTCCTCCATCGAGGAGGTGACGCAGAAGCGGCGGCCGAAGGTGTCGGCGGCCCAGGCCAGGATCTCCTGGGGCGTCGCCTCCTCCAGCTCGCGGCCGGCCCGGACGGCTATCTCCTCGTGGTCAGTCTTCGCGCTGGTCACCGGACGAACCCCCGTCGTTCGCAGTCGAGTTGGCCGAAGTCGTGGCGGCCGAAGCCGAGTTGGCCGCGGTCGAGGCGGTCGAGGCGGTCGAGGCGGTCGAGTTGGCCGCGGTCGAGGCGGTCGAGGCGGTCGAGGCGGTCGAGTTGGCCGCGGTCGAGGCGGTCGAGGCGGTCGGGGACAGCAGGCCGAGGAACTTCAGCTGGAAGGCGCGGCGGCACCCGTGGCACTCCCAGGCGCCGTGCCCGGCCTCGGAGGGGCGCAGGTCCTCGTCCCCGCAGTACGGGCAGAAGAACGGCGCGGCACGCTCACTCACGACAGCTGCTCCTCGCCGGCCCGGGCCGCCCACTGGGCGAAGCGCTCGCCCTCGGTGCGGTCGGCCTGGTAGCGGGTCAGGACGCGCTCGACGTAGTCGGGCAGGTCGTCCTTGGTGACCTTGAGGCCGCGGACCTTGCGGCCGAACCCGGCCTCCAGGCCGAGCGCGCCGCCCAGGTGCACCTGGTAGCCCTCGACCTGCTCGCCGTTGCCGTCCGGGACGAGCTGGCCCTTGAGGCCGATGTCGGCGACCTGGATGCGGGCGCAGGCGTTCGGGCAGCCGTTGATGTTGATGGTCAGCGGTTCGGCGAAGTCCGGCAGGCGCTTCTCCAGCTCGTCGATGAGCGTGCGGCCGCGCTCCTTGGTCTCGACGATGGCGAGCTTGCAGTACTCGATGCCGGTGCACGCCATGGTGCCGCGGCGGAACGGCGACGGGGTGACCCGCAGGTCCAGCGCTTCCAGGCCGGCCACCACCGAGTCGACCTGGTCCTCGGCGATGTCGAGGACCAGCATCTTCTGTTCGGCGGTGGTGCGCAGCCGGTCGCTGCCGTGCGCGGCGGCGAGGTCGGCGATCTGGCCGAGCAGCCGGCCGTCGACCCGGCCGACGCGCGGCGCGAAGCCGATGTAGTACCGGCCGTCCTTCTGCCGGTGGACGCCGACGTGGTCGCGCCAGCGGCCGCTGGGCTCCTGCGGCGCGGGGCCGTCGACCAGCCGGTACGCGAGGTACTCGTCCTCCAGCACCTGGCGGAACTTCTCCACGCCCCAGTCGGCGACCAGGAACTTCAGCCGGGCGCGGTTGCGCAGCCGGCGGTAGCCGTAGTCGCGGAAGATGCCGATGACGCCGCCGTAGACGTCGGCCACCTCGTCCAGCGGGACCCAGGCGCCCAGGCGCACGCCCAGCTTGGGGTTGGTGGACAGCCCGCCGCCGACCCACAGGTCGAAGCCGGGGCCGTGCTCGGGGTGGACCACGCCGACGAAGGCGATGTCGTTGATCTCGTGCGCGACGTCCAGCAGCGGGGAACCGGAGACGGCGGACTTGAACTTGCGCGGCAGGTTGGAGAAGTCCTTGTTGCCGATGAAGCGCCGCTGGATCTCCTCGATGGCGGGGGTGCCGTCGATGATCTCGTCCTCGGCGATGCCGGCCACCGGGGAGCCGAGGATGACGCGCGGGGTGTCGCCGCAGGCCTCGGTGGTGGACAGGCCGACGGCCTCCAGCTTCTGCCAGATCGCCGGGACGTCCTCGATCCGGATCCAGTGGTACTGGACGTTCTGGCGGTCGGTCAGGTCGGCGGTGTTGCGGGCGTACTGCTCGGAGACCTCGGCGATCGCCTTCAGCTGGGCGACGGTCAGCCGGCCGCCGTCGACCCGCACGCGCAGCATGAAGTACTCGGCGTCGAGCTCGTGCGGCTCCAGGATCGCGGTCCTGCCGCCGTCGATGCCCTCCTTGCGCTGGGTGTACAGGCCCCACCAGCGCATCCGGCCGCGCAGGTCGGCGGGGTCGATCGAGTCGAAGCCCCGGTGGGCGTAGATCGTCTCAATACGTGTCCGTACGTTGAGACCGTCGTCGTCCTTCTTGAACTGCTCGTTGGCGTTCAGGGGGGTGAAGTGGCCCATGCCCCACTGGCCCTCGCCGCGGTGACGGGTCACCTTGCGAGGCGCGGCGGGGCGGCGCGCGGCGGCGCGGTCGGCCGTGGGCTCGGCGGTCTCGGGGGTGGTGGCCATGGTGAAGTCCTTCGGGGCAGATGGCTCTGACGCCGGGTGGGTCGCTGGGGGTGCGTGGCGGTGCGGTGCTGCTGTGACCTGCGGGTATTCCCAGGGCCGGGGAGAGCAGTGACCGTGGCCGGCCGGGCGCCCGCGCGTCCGCTCCAGCGGGGACTGCGAGGTGGGTGGCGCCGGGTGCGGTGGTGCGGCGGGGTGGGCTCAGATCGCCGGACAGATGGCGCTGGACACGCGAAGGAGATCGACGTGGAGTCGACCAACTAGGGTGGTTCCGGCGCTCGGCATGGCAAGAGATTGGCACGGCGCGGGACTCGCGGTCCACTAACATCCGGATGGCGGACGCTGAGGTTTCGACATGTGAGACTGCCGGGGATCCCCGCCGCTCCCCGCCCCGACGTCCGTCCACGCGCCCGTACCCCGGGGGAGATCAACCGCGCGGCCCCGGCCCGATACCGTTAGACCCGTGCAAGCAGCAGGCGAGACGAGCAGACCGAACCCCGAACGGCCCTCCCGGCGCCGGGGCAAGGGCTCCCGACGCGCGGCCAAACAGGCCGCCTGGCGCCGCACGGCGTGGGAGCTGGTCAAGGACACCACCAACACCTGCGTCGAGTACCGGGTCACCGGACTCGCCGCGGAGGCGGCCTTCTTCACCCTGCTGTCGATCCCACCGCTGCTCCTCGGCCTGGCCGGCACCCTCGGCTACCTCGACGAGTTCCTCGGCGCCGGCACCATCGACCGGCTCAAGCACGACATCGTCTCGGCCTCCGGGACGGTCCTGTCGGACTCGTCCGTCAAGGAGGTCGTGGTGCCGCTGCTGGACCAGGTCTTCGCCCACTCCCGGCCCGACCTCGTCTCGATCGGCTTCCTGCTGTCGCTGTGGTCCGGCTCCAGAGCGCTCTACATCTTCATCGACACCATCACCGTCATGTACGGGCTCGACGGCAAGCGAGGCATCGTCAAGACCCGGCTGATGTCCCTCGGCCTCTACTTCGGCGCCCTCGTCATCAGCTCCCTGGTGCTGCCGCTGCTGATGGCCGGACCCGGACTCATCGAGAACGCCGTGCCCGGCGTCGCCGGACTGGTCGGCGCCGCCTACTGGCCGGTCGCCATCGTGCTGCTGATCGTCTCCCTCACCACCCTCTACCACCTGGCCGTCCCCGTCTCCACCCCCTGGCGCGAGGACGTCCCCGGCGCCCTGGTCGCCCTCGTGGTGCTGGTCGTCTGCAGCGTCGCCCTGCGGATCTACCTGGTCAGCTCGGTCGAGGTCCCCTCGGTGTACGGCTCGCTGGCCGCGCCGGTGGCCGTACTGCTGTGGATCTTCGTGGTCGCCCTGGCCGTCCTCATCGGCGCCGCCATGAACGCCGCCATAGACCGCCGCTGGCCCACCCTGGAGACCGCCGACGCCCGCGCCGAGAACGAGCGCGCCCAGGAGGAGGCCGCCGCCGCCGTGGTCCGCGAGGTCGCCGCCCGGCGCGCCGCCGAACGGGCCCGGCGCGCCCGCGAACTCGGCCTCGCCGAAGGCGCCGAGGAGGAGTGGGGCGAGGAGGACGGCGACGACGTCGACGTCCCCTCCGAGTACCCGGAGCGCTGGGCCGACGTCCTGGCCGCCGACAACGTCCGCGGCCGCCTCACCGCCCGCGGCGGGCCCCACCACCGGCCCGGTCCGCCCCCGCCGGACAGCGACCGGCCGTCCGGGCCGCCGCCGGAGCGGCGGGCGCCCGACTACCCGCCCCGGCCGCCGTGGGAGCGGCAGTAGGGGCAGGGTTCCGGCACCACGACGAACGGCACAGGGCCTCCCCCGCGGGATGCGGGGGAGGCCCTGTGCCGTTCGTCGTCTCCTGACGTCCGTTCGTCGTCTCCTGGTGCCGGTTCGCCGGTTCGCCGTCGCCCGTTGCCCAGAGGGCGGCCCGGGGCCCGGCGGTGGGTCAGGCGGTGGGTCAGGCGGTCGCCGGGTTCGGCGGGAAGGGGGACGGCGGGGCCGGGTGGTACCCGTACGGGGACTGCTCGGCCGGAGGGTGCGGGGCGGCCGGGTTGACCTCGGTCCGGTCCGGATCCGGATCCGGGCCCGGGGCGGCCGGGCGTGGGAGCGTCAGCTCCGGGGCCGTCGGGTTCGGGCCGCTCGGCGCGGTCGGGTTCGGGTTCGGGCTCGGATCCATCGCGGCCGGACCACCCGGGGCCGCCGACCGACCCGCCGGCCCGGCCTGCGCCGGGAGCGGATCGGGGCTCGGCGGCGCCGGCTCCAGCGCCGTGCGCCCGGCCGAGTCGCTCAGCTTGATCAGCAGCGCCACGATCAGCCAGTTCGCCAGCAGTGACGAGCCGCCCGCCGCCAGGAACGGCAGCGCCTTGCCGGTCAGCGGCACCAGCCCGCTCACCCCGCCGACCACCACGAACACCTGCAGCGCCAGCGCCGTCGACAGTCCCGTCGCCAGCAGCTTGCCGAACGGGTCGGTCAACCCGACCGCCGTCCGCAGCCCGCGCTGGACCAGCAGCAGGTACACCAGCAGCACCGCCGTCACCCCGGCCAGGCCCAGCTCCTCGCCGATCGTGGTGAAGACGAAGTCGCTGCGCCCGGCGAAGCCGATCAGCCACGGCCGCCCCGAGCCCAGGCCCGTCCCGGTCAGGTGCCCGGTGCCCAGGCTGAACAGCGCCTCGGCGGGCTGGTCGGAGATGATCGCCGGGTCGTGGTGCTCCTTGTAGATGTCGAGCGGGTGCAGCCAGGCCTCGACGCGCCCGTGCACGTGCGGCTCCACGGTGCCGACCACGGCCGCGCCGCCGACCGCCATCAGCAGGCCGAGCACCACCCAGCTGGTGCGCTCCGTCGCCGCGTACAGCATCACGACGAAGACGCCGAAGAAGATCAGCGAGGTGCCGAGGTCGCGCTCGAAGACCAGCACCAGCAGGCTGACCACCCAGATCGCCAGCACCGGGCCGACGTGCCGCCCGCGCGGCAGGGTCATCCCCCAGATCTTCCGGCCGGCCAGCGCGAGCGCGTCCCGGGAGGCCATCAGGTAGCCGGCGAAGAAGATCGTGATCGCGACCTTCACGAACTCGTCCGGCTCGAAGGAGAGCCCGAACAGGCGGATCCAGCGCTTGGCGCCGAAGTCCTCCGCCCGGCCCGGGAAGAACGCGGGCGCCGCCAGCAGGATCAGCGCCCCCGTCATCAGCAGGTACACGTACCGCTGGAAGAACCTGTGGTGCTTGATCAGCACGATCAGCGCGATCGCCACCGCGACCGAGATGAACACCCACATCAGCTGCGAGGGCGCGGCCGGGAGCTTCTGGTAGTCGCCCTTCCTCGCGTGCGCCGCCGCGTAGGAGATGTCCAGCCGGTCCAGCAGCATCAGCCCGAAGCCGGTCAGGAAGACGCCCAGCGGCAGGATCAGCGGATCCGCGTACGGGGCGAACCGCCGCACCGCCAGGTGCGCCGCCCCGGCCAGGCCGCCCAGCGCCAGGCCGTGGACCAGCAGCCCGGGCGGCATCTTGCCGGTCAGCGCCAGATCGGCGTCGACGTGCCCCGCCAGACAGACGGCCACCGCGAGCGCCAGCAGGCCCAGCTCGATGTTGCGGTGGCGCGCCGCCAGCCGGCGGCCCTCGCCGCGTGCAGTGCTTTGCACCCTTGTCGTCCCCTTGTCATCACCCGCGTGGCCGGTATCGCCGACGGTGCATCCTGCCAGACGAACACGCCCCTGCGCCGGTTGCGGTCCGGGGGCCGTCGAGGCCTGAACTTTGCCTGGGCAAAGCTTTTTCCGGGCTCGGTAAAGCTTTGTTCAGGTGCAGGTATAGAGGCGGGCCCCGGGCGCGGCGGGCCCCGGCCGGGAGGCCATCATGGCCGGGCGCCGCGGTCCGGTCCGCGGCGTCCGACGGACCGCCGGACGGCGCGGGCGGCGGCAGGGCGCGAACGAGGTGGGCGGACGGATGGACGGCGCGGTGCGAATGCTCGCCTACAGCGGACCGCCGCCCTGGCAGTGGTCCGACCTGGCCACCTCGTGGACGGCCGAACCGCTCGTGCTCGCCCTCTCCGTGCTGCTCGGCGGCTGGTACCTGGCCGCGGTGCGCACCGTCCACCGGGCGGGCGGCGAGCGCTGGCAGCCGTCCCGCACCGCCGCCTTCCTGGGCGGGCTGCTGCTGTGGATCTGGTGCACCTGCTCCGGCCTCGGCGTGTACGAGCGGATCCTGTTCACCGACCGGGCCGTCCAGGTCGTGCTGCTGCTGATGCTCGTCCCGCTGCTGCTCGCCCTCGGTGCGCCGGTCTCGCTGCTGGTCGCGGCCGCGCCGCCGGCCCGGCGCGAGCGCATCCTGCGGGCGCTGCGCAGCCGGCCGTCCAAGGTGCTGATGTTCCCGGCCGTCTCCACCGCGCTGCTGATGGCCCCGCCGTGGCTGCTCTACTTCACGCCCTGGTACGAGGAGTCGGTGTCCAGCGCGTTCGGGAACGTGCTGCTGCACCTGGCGCTGGTGCTGCTCGGCCTGGCGTACTTCTGGCCGCGGCTGCAGATCGACCCGGTCGGGCGCGAGTACCCGCACCTGGTCGGGCTGTTCATCACCTTCGCCGAGGTGATCTTCGACGCGGGGCTCGGGCTGGTGCTGATCTACGGCGGCCACCTGGTCGCCGAGCACTACTACGTGGCGCTCGGGCGGCCGTGGGGGCCGAGCCTGGCGCAGGACCAGACCTGGGGCGGCAACATGCTCTGGGTGCTGGGCGACCTGGTCGGGCTGCCGTTCCTGGCCGCGCTGGTGCGGCGGATGGTGGTGCAGGGGCGGGAGGAGATCAAGGCGGTGGACGCCGAACTCGACGCCCGTTTCGAGGAGGCCGCGGCGCGGGCGCAGGCGGCGGGGCTGCCGGCCGAGGAGGAGGCCGGGATGCGGCCCTGGTGGCTGGACGACCCGAACCTCAAGCACCGGTACGGCGGGTAGTCGGCTCCGGAGGGTAGCCGGCTCCGGAGGGTAGCCGGCTCCGGCGGGTTCCTGAGCGAGGGCCCGCACTTCTGTAGGTCCAATGCTGGCCCCTTGTGGATCCCTTCACCGCGTTTCCGCAGGTCAAAAATCAGTTGGCCCCGCCACCCCGACCCGCTAGCGTTTCTCCCGTCCAGATCGGGGGCCTTCACGGCCGCCCGAGGAGTAGAGAGCAGGAGGTGAACCCCGTGGTCGTTGTCGCCCCGATAGCTGCCTTGGGCAGTACTCGCGTTCACCTCCTCTTCCCGGCCGCCGGCTGACCCTTTCCGCGCCAGCCGCAGCCCGCCGGGATCATCTCCTCCCGAAGGGCCCACCGCGTTGTTCAACGCTGCCTCCACTTCGTCGTCCCCCTCCACCTCTGGCTCCCTCTCTGACGAGCTGCCGCTGTCCGGCTACGGCTGGACGCCCGAGCTCGCCGAACTCTTCACCCCGCTCGCCGAGGCCGGGCTGATTCCGGCCCGGATCGTCCGGGTCGACCGCGGCCAGTGCGACGCCGTGCTCGCCGATCCGGAGACGGGCGAGCCGCGCACCGTCCGGCTCGACACCCGCCCGGTCGGCGACGCCGACATGATCAACTGCCCGTGCACCGGCGACTGGGCCGCCGTGGACCTCCACGCCCAGCCGATGGCCGCCGTCACCGCACTGCTGCCCCGCTCGACCGCGATCATCCGCAAGGTGGCCGGCAAGCGCTCCGACGGCCAGGTGCTCGCCGCCAACGTCGACACCGTCCTGATCGCCGCCTCGCTCGCCGCCGATCCGGACCTCGGCCGGATAGAGCGCTTCCTCGCCCTGGCCTGGGAGTCCGGCGCCGACCCCCTGGTCGTCCTCACCAAGGCCGACCTGGTGGACGACGCCGAGTTCATCCGCGCCGACGTCGAGGCGGTCGCGCCCGGTGTCACCGTGCTCGTGGTCAGCGCCGGGACGGGCGAGGGCATGGACGTGCTGCGCGCCTGCGCGCCCGGCACCACGGCCGTGATCGGCCAGTCCGGCGTCGGCAAGTCCACGCTCACCAACGCGCTCGCCGGCGTCACGGCGATGGCCGTCCAGGAGGCCCGATCGGTCGACCAGAAGGGCCGCCACACCACGACCACCCGTGAACTGATCCCGCTGCCCGGCGGGGGTGTGCTCATCGACACCCCCGGGCTGCGCGAGGTCGGCCTCTACGGTGGCGAGGGCGTGGACCTGGCCTTCGCCGACATCGCCGGACTGGCCGAGGACTGCCGCTTCCATGACTGCGGCCACCACACCGAGCCCGGCTGCGCGGTGCAGGCGGCGCTCGCCGACGGCACCCTGCCGCAGCGCCGGATGGACAGCTACCTCAAGCTCCAGCGCGAGAACGAGTGGATCGCCTCCCGCTCGGACGCCCGACTGGCCTCGGCCCGGGCGAAGAAGTGGAAGTCGCTCTCCAAGTCGATGCGCGCCGCGGGAGGCCCCGTGAAGCGCTGACCAGGAAAGCCGACCAGGAAAGCCGACCAGGAAATCAGGAGGCCGCGGCCGGCCTCCGCCCGGGCCACCCGGCTCGGCGGAGGCCGGGCGGGCCGGCAGCCGGAAGTGCTTCAGGGCCACCGCGGTGGCGTCGTCCACGGTGAAACCCGGGTCACCGAGGGCGGCGAGCGGCCCTGGCCGGCGGCCAGACCGCGAGCAACGCGCGCGTGCGCCGAGCGCTGCGGCGCGGTCTTCCCCCGGTGTGGACCCGGGGCGGGCTCGCCGGTGCGGGTCTCCCGGTGTGGGGCCCAGCGCGGGTCTCCCGGCGGGCCCCTGTGCGGGCTGTGCGGCCCCCGGCGTGGGCCCTCCGGGCCGGTGCTCGGGATGGGTGGGTGGAGGTGGGCGGAGGGTGGGGTGGGGGGAGGGGAGCGGGAGGGACCCCAACGGCCATGTCCGATTTCCGCCAGTCACCCCCCGCCCCAGTGCCGCAGACTGGACAGCGTGATCGACGACGACATCCGGTACCGAGCCGTGGACAGCCGAGACGCCCGCTTCGACGGCGTCTTCTTCACGGCCGTCACGTCCACCGGCATCTACTGCCGACCGAGCTGCCCCGCCGTGACCCCCAAGCGCGTCAACTGCGTCTTCTACCCCAGCGCCGCGGCCGCCCAGGGGGCCGGCTTCCGCGCCTGCCGCCGCTGCCGCCCCGACTCCGTGCCGGGCTCCCCGGAGTGGAACCACCGCGCCGACCTGGTCGGTCGCGCGATGCGCCTGATCGGCGACGGCGTGGTGGACCGCGAGGGCGTCGCGGGCCTGGCCAGCCGCCTCGGCTACAGCTCCCGCCAGCTCCAGCGCCAGCTCATCGCCGAACTGGGCGCCGGCCCGATCGCGCTGGCCCGCGCCCGCCGCGCCCAGACCGCCCGCCTGCTGCTGCAGACGACCGAACTCCCGGTCACCGACATCGCGTTCGCCGCAGGCTTCGCCTCGGTGCGGCAGTTCAACGACACCGTCCGCGAGGTCTACGACCGCACCCCCAGCGGTCTGCGCGCCGAGGTCGTGGCCGGCCGCCGCGTCGCGACCCCGGCCGGCGGCCTCACCCTGCGCCTGGCCTACCGCGGCGCGCTCGACAGCGACCACCTGATCGACTTCCTCGCCCTGCGCGCCGTCCCCGGCGTGGAGGAGGTCGTCCCCGGTCCGCGCCCCGGCGTCCGCACGTACCGGCGCACCCTGGCGCTCCCGTACGGGCACGGCATCGCCGAAGTCGACGGGCTGGCGCCGGGCGAACCGCGCACCCGCGGCTGGCTCGACTGCCGACTGCTGCTCGGGGACCTGCGCGACCTCCCGACCGCCGTCCAGCGCCTGCGCGGCCTGTTCGACCTGGACGCCGACCCGGACGCGGTCGACGAGCAGCTCGGCGCCGACCCCGTGCTCGGCCCCCTGGTCCGGGAACGCCCCGGCCTGCGCTCGCCCGGCCACGTGGACCCGCACGAGCTGGCCGTCCGCGCCGTGCTCGGCCAGCAGATCACGGTCGGCGCCGCCCGTACGCTGGCCGGCCGGCTGACCGAGAAGTACGGCACCGCGCTGCCCGAGCCGAGCGGCGGCCTGCGGCTGCTGTTCCCGCCGGCGGCGGTGCTGGCCACCGCCGACCCGGAGGACTTCGCGATGCCCGCCGCCCGCCGCCGCGCGCTCACCGGCCTGTGCGCGGCCTTGGCCGAGGGGGCGGTGCGACTCGACGGCGGGGTGGACCGGGAGGAGTCCGCGGCCCGGTTGCTGGCCCTGCCCGGCATCGGTCCCTGGACCGTCGGCTACCTGAGGATGCGGGCCCTCGCCGACCCGGACGTCTTCCTCCCGGGCGATGTGGGCGTCAAGCACGGCCTCGTCCGGCTCGGCGCCCCCGGCGACCCGAAGAACGCCGCCCGCGCGGCCGAGGCGTGGGCCCCGTGGCGCTCCTACGCCGTGCACCGGCTGTGGGCCGGGCCCACGAGCGCCAGCACTGGAACGGAGAAGGCAGAGGCATGAGCACCACCGTCTACACCACCATGGAGAGCCCGTTCGGCCGGCTGCTGCTGTCCGGCGTCCTGCCCGAGGGCGGCGGCGCGGCGGCGCTGGCCACCGTCACCGCGCCCGGGCAGAAGTACGCGCTGGCCGAGCCCGCCGACGACTGGGTCCTCGACCCGGAGGCGCTCGCCGAGCCGGTCGCCCAGCTGACCGCCTACTTCGCGGGCGAGCGCACCTCCTTCGACCTCCCGCTCGCCCCGGCGGGCACCGAGTTCCGCCGGCGGATCTGGGCCGCCCTGGACGAGATCCCGTACGGCGAGACCGTCACCTACGGCCAACTCGCCGATCTGGCGGGGGAGTCGCCGCGCGCGGTGCGGGCGGTCGGCGGCGCGGTGGGCGCCAATCCGCTGCTCATCGTCCGCCCCTGCCACCGCGTCATGGGCGCCAACGGCTCGCTGACCGGCTTCGCGGCGGGCGTGGACTGCAAGCGCCGGCTGCTGGAGCTGGAGAGCGGCACGCTGTTCTGACACGTCCGCCCGGGCGGCGGCGCGGCTCAGCCCGCCGCCCGCAGGTCCACCCGCCAGTTGTGGCTGCGCATGAACCGCCCGGGCGGGAACTCGAAGTCCGTCTCGCCGACGAGGCTGAACCCGGCCTTCGCGCAGACCGCGTTGGAGGCCGGGTTGTCCACCGAGGGGAAGGCGTGCAGGTGGCGGTGGGCGGCCTCGCGGCGGGCGGCCGCGACGGCGGCGCGGGTGGCGGCGACGGCGATGCCCCGCCCCTGGTGGCCGGGCAGGACGTTCCACCCCATCTCGTGGACGGTCTCGCCCTCCCAGGTGCGGGTGCCGTAGCCGACGGTTCCGACGGCCTCGCCCTCGGGGAGCAGCACGATCCGGTACATGCAGCCCAGGCCGGACGGGACGAAGTCCAGGTAGCGCCGGTGCCGGACGAGGAGTTGCTCCTCGGTCTCGGGGCCGCCGACGTGCTTCTTCATCTCCGGGGTGTTGACCCGGCGCAGCAGTGCGAGGTCGGCGTCCGTCCAGGGCTCGATCTGTACCTGTGCTGTGCTCATGCCGGGGACGGTAGTGGTCCGTACGGGTAGGTGACCAGCGGTTTTGCAGGCATCCGGGGGTGCTGGCCGGGGTTCGGCCCCGGCTCGGCCCCGGTTTGGGCCCGGCCGGGGTTCAGGCCTGGTCGGGGCCCTGGCCGGTCTCGGCGAGGGCGCGGGCGAGCTGTTCGAGGGCGGGCAGGGCGTGGACGACGGCGTCGCGGTCGGTGGGATCGAGGGTGTCGAGGGCGGTGGCGATGCGGCGCTCGTGGGCGCGCTGCCAGTCGTCGAGCTGGCGCCGGCCGGCCGGGGTGAGGGCGATGCGGGCGGTGCGACGGTCGCCGGGGTCGGCCTGGCGGTCGACGAATCCGGCGTCGAGGAGCTTGCCGATCAGCCCGCTGACGGTGTTGGGGGCGAGCCGCTGCCGGGCGGCGAGTTCGCCGACCCGCAGGGGGGCGGCGGCGAGGGTCTGGAGGAGTTCGACCTGCGCCATGGGCAGGGACTCCCACGGGTAGTCGGTGCGGATGCTGCTGCGCAGGGCGCGGCGCAGGCGGGTGACGGTGTCGGTGAGCCGCCGGGCGTGGTCGACCGCCGTTTCGGGGGTTTCGGTGGCGGGGTCGGGGACGTGTGGTGACGACGGCATGGCGGACAGCGTATCGCCTGGTACGGGCCGGTCCGGCGGGTTGTCCACCGTCGAGCGGGGGCCTCCCGGAACTCTGCGGGGCCTCGTGGAGCTCGGTGGAACTCTGCGGGCTCCCGTCGGAAAGCGAGCAGCTCGTAGAAAGAACATATCTGCGTCCGATATATTTGTGCCATGAACGCCACCGCCCTTGCCGCGCGGCTGCTCACCGAGCGGCCCCGGCCCCGCGGCATAGCCGGCTGGCGTCACGCCCACTGGCTGGCCGTCGGCACCGTCTGCCTCGGGGCCTTCCTCGGCCAGCTCACCGCCAGCGTCACCGCCCTCGTCTTCCCGGCCCTCGGCCGGCACTTCAACGCCGGCTTCGCGGCCGTCGAATGGGTCGCCCTCGCCTACCTCCTGGTGCTGGTCGCCCTGCTCGCCCCGGTCGGCTGGCTCTCCGACCTCATCGGCCGCAAGACCATGTACCTCTGCGGCTTCGCCGTCTTCGCCCTGGCCTCGCTCGGCGCCGGATACGCCGGAAGCCTCGGCGTGCTGGTCGCCTGCCGGGCCGTCCAGGCCGTCGGCGGCGCGATGATGCAGGCCAACAGCGTCGCCCTGGTGGCGCGCGGCGTCCCGGAGCACGCGATGCGGCGCGCGCTCGGCATCCAGGCAGCGGCCCAGGGGCTCGGTCTGGCGCTGGGCCCCAGCCTCGGCGGGCTGCTGGTGGAGCACGCCTCCTGGCGGTGGGTGTTCTGGATCAACGTGCCGATCGGGGTGCTGGGCATCCTGGCCGGATGGTTCCTGCTGCCCCGTACCCGCACCGGGCCCCCGCCCGCCGCCGGTGCCGGGAAGCAGCTCATCGCCGGTACCGGGGGCCCGCTCACCGCCGATCCCGGGACCCCGCCCGCAGGGGCCGCCGCGAGCCTGCCCGCTCCCCGCGCCGGGGGCGCCCCCCGCGCGAGTGCCGCCGCGAGCCCTCCCGCCACTGTGCCCGCCACCGCGTCCGGAGCCCGCTTCGACCTGCCCGGCCTGCTGCTGCTCACCGGCTCCACCACCGCGCTGCTGCTCGCCCTGTCCACCGCCTCCGGACTGCCGCTGCCCGGCTGGGCCGCCGCCGCCCTGCTGCTCGCCGCCGCCGTCCTCGCGCTCGCGCTGGTCCGTCAGGAACGGCGGGCCGCCCGGCCGATCCTGGCGCCCGGCCTGGTCAACACCCCCGGGGTGCGGTCCGGGCTGGTGGTTTCGCTGATCGGCTACCTGCTGCTGTTCTGCCCGCTCGTGCTCGGCCCGGTGCTGCTCACCGGCGCGGGCGTGCCGGTGGCCCGGGCCGGCCTGGTGATCACCCTGCTGCCCGCCGCGTTCGCGCTCGCCGCGACCGTCGGCGGCGCGCTGCTGCCGCGCGGCTGGTCGGACGTCGCCCGCTGCCGCGCGGGCGCGGTGCTCGCGGGCGCGGGGCTGCTGCTGTTCGCCCTGCTGCCGGTCTCCGGGGCGGCCGTGGCGGTGCCGCTGCTGCTCGCCGGCTACGGGCTGGGACTGCTGCTGCCCGCCAACAACGCGCTGGTGATGCGGGCGATCCCGGCGCAGTGCTCGGCGGTCGGCGGCGGCATGGTGAACATGGCCCGCAGCCTCGGGACGGCGCTCGGCACCGCGCTGCCCGTCCTCGGAGTCCATCTGGCGGGCCCGGCGTCCGGCGGCCGGACGGTGCTGCTCGCTCTCGCGGCGGTCGCGGTGGCGGCCGTGGCCCTGACCCGGCCGGTCCGCCAGGCCTGAAGCCGGGGCCCCTTCCCCTAAGCCTCCGAGCGGACGTTCAGCGCGTCCTGGGCCCGGTTGAGGCCGCGTCGCACCAGCGTGTCCAGCGCGTCCGCACACCGGTCCAACACCCCTGGCAGGGCGGCCTGTTCGCGGTCCGAGAACTTCTTCAGCACGAAGTCGCCGACGCTCTGCCCCTTCGGCGGGCGCCCGATGCCGAAGCGCAGCCGCACGAAGTCGGGGGTGCCGAGCACCTCGCCCACCGAGCGCACGCCGTTGTGGCCGCCGGGGCCGCCGCCGCGCTTGAGCCGTCCGGTGCCGAACGCGAAGTCCAGGTCGTCCTGCACGACCACCAGGTGCTCGACCGGGACGCCGTAACGCCGCAGCAGGCCGGACACCGGCCGGCCGGACAGGTTGACGAACCACTGCTGCTTGGCCAGCACCACCCGGTGGCCGTCGACCTCGATCTCCGCCACCAGGGCGCCGATCCCGCGCCGCCGGAACCGCGCGCCGTACCGTTCGGCCAGCCGCTCCACGGTCAGGAAGCCGGCGTTGTGCCGGGTCAGCCGGAACCACGGGCCGGGGTTGCCCAGTCCGGCGATCAGCCAGGGTGCGGCGGGGGTCATCGGGAACTCCAGGGGCTTGTCGCGGACGCGGGACGGCCGGGGCACGGTACGCACGGTACGGGACCGTCGACCGCGCCCCGGCCGTCCGAGGACACGCGCAGTGGGGTGGGTCAGGACTCGGGCACGCCGGGGGCGGCGCCGCGCTCCGTGAGCATGTCGGTCATCAGCTGCACCTCCGAGGTCTGTGCGACCACCATCGACTGGGCGAGCCGCTTCTCGGCGTCGTTCTTCGCCAGGTCCACATAGCCCTGGGCCATTTCGACGCCGCCCTTGTGGTGCTGGATCATCAGCTGCAGGTAGTACACCTCGGCGTCCCGCCCGCTGAGCGAACGCAGCTTCGCCAGTTGGGTGTTGGTGGCCATGCCGGGCATCAGCGAACCGTCGTGGGCCTGGTAGTCGTGGCCCATCTTCATCCACGCCATCGGCTTGGCCGCCGAGTGCTGCGGCAGCCCCCACTGGTCGATCCAGCCCATCATCATCCCGCGCTGGTTGGCCTGGGTGTTGATGATGTCGAAGGCGAGGGTGCGGGTCGCGTCGTCGCCGGTGCGGTCCCGGACGATGAACGACAGGTCCACCGCCTGCTGGTGGTGGGTCGCCATGTCGCGGGCGAACCCGGCCTCGGGCGAGTCGTCCGCCGGGACGGCCACCGAGGCCGACCCGGACGCCGACGTCCCGCTCGCCACCAGGGCGGGCACCCCGAGGGCCAACGCGAGGGCGGCGGCCAGCGCGGCCGGCCACCACAGCCGCCGACGGGCCGGGCGCGGCGCCCCGGCCTCGTCCGCGAACTCCTCGGCGGCGTGCTCGGAGCCGTCCTCGGGCTGCGCCGCGTCGGCGGTCACATCTGCCCCATGGTGCAGGAGGCGCCCGGCTCCTGGGTCTGCTTGCCCTGGACGTACTTGGTGAAGAACTGGTTCACCCGCGGGTCGCTGGCGCTCTCCACGATCAGCTGGGTGCTCCAGGCGTTCAGGGTGATGGTGCCCTTCTCGTCCGGGTACGGGCTCATCAGCGAGTACGGGGTGGTCTTGACCTTGTCGGACAGGGTCTTGATGTCGTCCGGCGTCGCCTTGCCGTTGTACGTCACCCAGACCGCGCCGTGCTCCAGCGAGTGGACGGCGCGCTCGTTCTCGACCGGCTGGTCGTAGACGTGGCCCATGCAGTCCAGCCAGATCGCGTTGTGGTCGCCGCCGACCGGCGGGGTCATCGGGTAGCTGACCTTGTCCTTGACGTGGGTGCGGCTCAGCTCGCCGAAGGTCTGCACGCCCGGGATGTCCGCGTTGGCGGCGGCCTGCTCCTTCTTCTTGCTCTGGTTGGCGTCCATGACGATCCAGGTGCCGGTGGCGATCGCGCCGATCACCAGCACACCGGCCGCGACCGAGGCGATGACCTTGTTGCGGCGGTCGCGGCGCTGCTCGCCGGCGCGCAGCTCGGCTATCCGGGCGCGGCGGTCGGTCGGGCCGGGCTTGCCGGACTGCTTGCTGGACTGCTTCGAGGCGGAACCCATGGTGGTTGTCCTTGTCCCCGCCGCGCACTGCTGGAGGCGCGGCGGTCAGCTGAAAGAAGGGGAGGGGCGGATCCGCCGGCGGATGCCGGGCGGTGGGTTCCGCTCAGGACCGGTGTACTTGCAGCTCGTGTAGATCGGGTGCCGGATGCGGACCGTCCAGCAGCCCGGCGGGCACCACCCTGGGCAGCGCCTCGGCTGCCGGAGCGAGCGGTGACGCGGCCGGCTGCGGATGCGGCGGCGGGTTCGGCAGCTGGGCGTCCTGCGCGCAGTACGGGTGGCTGGAGCAGCCGTTGTCACGGCGCGGCTGCCCGCCGTCGGCGGTGCACCACGTCCAGTGCCGCTGCTCCCCGGCGCGCTGGCGCTGGTCGGAGGCCTTGGCGGCGGGGCCGGCGTGCGGGACGTGACTGGCGACCGTCGTGACGGTGACGGCGGTGACGGCGGCGGTGACGGTGGTCGGCGTCGGAGCGGCGTGCGCGCCGACCGCCTTCGACTGACCGGCGCACGGCAGCGTCGTGAGCAGCGCGACCAGCAGCAGGACCCACAGCACACCCACCGGGCGGCCCGCCGGTGCGGCCCTCCCCGGTCGAGGTGAGCTGGGGGCCGACGCGGTCATGCGCACATTTAATCAGCCGAACGAGTGAAGCGATGCCCCTCCTCCACCCCCATTTTCGGCCGCTCCCGGACCCGAACACCCCGGAAACGCCCTGCTCCGGGCACATCCGGCAAGCACGGACGGAACGGGACCGAACGCGGGGGTGAACCCGGGGGTGGACGCGGGGCCGGATTCCCCGGTGAAACCCGAGGTGGGCGCGGTGGCCGGGAACGGCCCGGCGCTGACCGGTTGTCGCCGAAACCCGGACAGCGTCGTTGCACTTGGAGACAATGACGTCGAGTCCGGCCCCGCCGGGGGCGGCGCGACCACGGACCGACCAGGAGCCGCCAGATGAGCAAGCAGGGTGCCCCCGCACAGTCGCACCGGCCGGACGACGGCTGGTGGGACACGGTCTACGACGGCCCGGCGGGCACCCTCCCCGACACCCCGCACGCGGACCCCGGCGACGGCAGCGTCGACGACTGGTTCGACACGGCGGTCGGCCTCATCGGCCAGCAGCGCACGGCCGAACCGGAGTCGGTGCTGGACGCGGGGCCGGTGCTGGGCGTGGATCCGGCGTCGGAGTCGGCAGCGGTGCCGGAGCCGGAGCCAGAGTCGGCAGCGGTGCCGGAGCCGGAGTCGGCAGTGGTGCCGGCAGCGGCCGAGGTGCTGGAACGGGACAGCATCGACGACTGGTTCGACACCGCGATCGGCGTCATCGGACCCCAGCGGGCGGACGAGGAGCGGGTCTTCGCCCCTGACGTCCAGGAAAGCGAAGCCGACACCCTCCCCACACCGGTCTCCCTGGACAAGCCCGCCCCCGAGCCCGCGCCGCAACCGGAACCCGAACCGGAACCCGAGGCCGAACCGGAGGCCGCCACTGAGGAACCCGAGCCCGAGCCCGAGCCCGAAGCCGAGGCCACCGAGGAACCCGACGCCACCGCCACCGTCCCCGACCTGCGCCCGGCCGTCCGCTCGCCGCTCTCCGACGGCGCCCCCACCGTGCCGCACATCGGCGAGCGCCCGCCGACCTACGGGCCGGAGCCGACCGCCGTCCCGGAGGCGGACCCGGGCGTCCTCGGGGCGCTCGTGCCGGACACCGTCCTGGAGGGCGCCCAGTACGGCCCGTCCGTTCTGCGCGCCGTCTCCGTCCGCGGCGACTCCGCCCGCTACCGGGGCGAGTCGCGGCGGGACGCGCTGCTGATCACCAGGTTCGGGGACGGCCCGGACGGGCTGCTGCTCGCCGTGCTCGCCGGCATCGACCGGACCGGCACCGCCGCGGACGAGGCGCTCGCCCCGGGGGCCGTCGCCACCAGCACCCGCGAGGCCTGCCGCCATCTGGCCGCCGCGGTCGGCCGCAGCCGCGAGGGCCTGGCCGCCGACCTGCGCGACGGCGCCCGGGACCGGCTGCGCTACGGCCTCCAGCGGCTCGCCACCGGCGCCGTCGCCCCGCTGCGCGCGCTCGTGCCCGGGAACGAGGAGGACGGCACGCCGTCCCCGGCCTCGCTGCACTGCCTGCTGCTGTCGCTCGACCCGGCGGTCGGCCACCGGGCGGCCTTCGGGGTCGGCCCGGGCGGGCTCTATCTGTTGCGCTCCGGCCACTGGATCGACGCCTACGCGGCCCGCCTGCTGCACCACCCGGACGGCCGGCAGCCGCCGGAGGAGCCGAGGCCGTTCCGCTTCCGGCTGGTCCCCGCCACCCCGGGCGACGTGCTGCTGCTCTGCACCCCCGGCCTGGCCAGCCCGATCGCCGACGAGCCGGCCGTCGCCCACTTCCTGTCCACCCACTGGGCCCACCCGCACCCGCCCGGCACCGTCGACTTCCTCCGCCAGGTCCAGGTCCGTGCCAAGGGCTACGCCGACGACCGCACGGCCGCCGCCGTCTGGACCGAATGACGACCGCATGACGACCGCGGGGCGGCTGGAGCGCCGCCGGCCCGCCGGTGCCGCGCCCGACACCCGGTCAGCGCACCCGGTCAGCGCACCCAGTCAGCGCACCCGTTCGGCGCACCCGGGGGGAAGGCGGCGCGCGGCGCGGAGCTGCGGACGGTGACTGCGGCCCGGAGGGTGGGCAGCACCCAGACGACCTGCACCGCGGCGTACCAGGGCGGGCAGACGCCCGGGATCGGTTGACGCCGATGAGGGCGATCGGCAGGACGACGGTGAGGGCGGCATGACCGACGACGACGACACCGACCGCCGCGTCCGCGCCGTCCTCACCTACCTGAGCAAGCCCTAGCCTGATCCGGGCCCCTCCCGCGGCGAAATATGTAGACCGACCGACAGATTTCCCGGCCGCGCGAGAAGTCGGCGGGCCCGACTTCTCGCGTGCTGCTCGCGCTTGCGGGTAGTGAATATGTAGACCGACCGACATATTTTTCCCTGGTCACGACCGCGCCGACCGCGCCGACGGGAGTGGATCGCGCAGGAAGTCGACCGGGCCGACTTCCTGTGCACCGCGCGCACTCACGCGCCCCACACGCCACGCGCCACGCGCCGCGCATCACGCGCGCGCATCGCGCCGTCGCGTCACCGAGGGAAATCTATAGACCGGTCGGTATATTTTCTCCCTCGCCGCCGCAGCCCCTGGTCAGGTGCGCAGGAGGATCGCGGTGACGGCGGTGGCCTGGGTGAGGGCGGCGGGGCGGTGGGTGCCGGGGAGGCCGATGGCGAGGGGGACGGCCAGGCCGTCGAGGAGGGCGCGGATCTGGGTGGCCCGGTCGGCGGCGGGCCCGGGGGTGAAGTGGCCGGTGGCGGTGCCCTCCTCGATGAGGGCGACCAGGTCGGCCTGCCAGGGCGCCTCGATCTCCTGTTGCCCCTGGCGGATCTCGGCGCTGGCGGGGGAGCGCCCCCACACCTCGACCCACAGGATCCAGCGCGGATCGCCCGCCCCGTCGGGCAGGTAGAGGCGCAGGTAGGCGTCGAGCCGCTGCCAGGGGTCGCGCGAGCGGTCGGCGAGGGCGTCGCGGCGCCGGGCCCCGAGCTGGTCCTCGCTCCAGCGGAGGGTTTCCAGCAGCAGCTGGTCCTTGCTGCCGAAGTAGTAGAGCAGGTGTCCGGCGCTCATCTGGAGCTGTTTGCCGAGCCCGGCCATGGTGAGTTTGGCGAGCCCGTGTTCGGCGATCGCGGCCCGGGCGGTGGCGAAGACCTCCTCGCGGGGGCGCGCCGGCCGGCGCGGGCGGGGGTCGGCCATGTGCGGTGCGCTCCCTCGGTGGTGCGGAGGTCGGAAGGCTGCCGGGGCGGGGGAGGTGCCCCCGCCCCGGCAGCCGGGTGGCCCAGGTGCCCAAGGTGGCCCAGGTACCTCAAGTGGCCTGGGATCAGACGGACTTCGGCTGCTGCTGCGTGATGCAGTGGATGCCGCCGCCGTTGGCGAAGATCTCGCGGGCGTCGACGAGTTCGACGGTGCGGCCCGGGTAGGCGCGGCCGAGGGCGGCGGCGGCCTCCTGGTCGCGCGGGTCGTCGAAGGCGCACAGGATCACGGCGCCGTTGGCCACGTAGTGGTTGATGTAGGAGTAGTCGACCGGTTCGCCGTCCTCGTCCAGCAGGACGGTGGGGGCGGCCAGTTCGATGACCTCCAGCGCCCGGCCCCGGGCGTCGGTGGCGGCGCGCAGGACGGCGACGAGCTCCTGGCAGACCGCGTGGTCCGGGTGGGCGGGGTCCGGCTGGACGTGGGCGACGACGACGCCGGGGCGCACGAAGGAGGCGACGATGTCGATGTGCCCGCGGGTGCCGAACTCGTCGTAGTCGCGGGTGAGTCCGCGCGGCAGCCAGATCGCCTTGGTGGTGCCGAGGAAGGCGTGCAGCTCGGCCTCGACCTCCTCCTTGGTCCAGTCCGCGTTGCGGCCCTCGCCGAGTTGGACGGTCTCGGTGACCAGGACGGTGCCCTCGCCGTCGACGTGGATGCCGCCGCCCTCGTTGATCAGCCGGGAGGCGAAGCGCTGGACGCCCGTCAGTTCGCTGATGTGCTCGGCGATGTGCTGGTCGTGGTCCCAGCGGGCCCAGGACTGGGCGCCCCAGCCGTTGAAGATCCAGTCGGTGGCGGCCAGCGAGCCCTTGCCGTCGATCAGGAAGGACGGGCCGATGTCGCGCATCCAGGCGTCGTCGAGCGGGCGCTCGACGATCTCGACCTGCTCGGAGACGTACCGGCGGGCGTCCGCGGTCTCGCCGGTGTTGACGACCAGGGTGACCGGCTCGTACCGGACGATGGTGTTGGCGACGGCGGCCCAGGCCTCGCGGCCCGCGTGCAGGTTCTCGGGGGTGTCGAAGGTGGGGTTGGCGGTGGGGAAGGCCATCCAGGTGCGGTCGTGCGGGTGCCACTCGGCGGGCATCCGGTAGCCGAGGGAGGCGGGCGTGGGGGTGGTCATCCGGGAGTCCTAGTGGGGGGAGGCGTTCGGCGGAGGTGTCAGCGGAAGTGTCAGAGGAAGTAGAGGCGGCTGAGCGAGACGCTGTCCGCGGGTTCGGAGCGCAGCGGTTCGCCGTCCAGCGAGACCAGGCCGGTCTGGGTGACGTCGACGCGGCCGACCCGGGCGTTGCGGACCATGTCGCGCGGGCCGATGCCGCGGGTGTTGCGGACGCCGACGCGGCGGCGGCGGGTGGGCAGCCCGTCGGCGGGGCGGTCGAGGTAGGCGCCGTCGGCGGCGGCCTGGGCGACGAAGGCGACCGAGATGTCGGCGGCGGTGGCGCCGTGGGCGCCGAACTGCGGTCCGAGGACGAGGGGTTCGCAGGTGTCGGTGGAGGCGTTGGGGTCGCCGACCACGCCGTAGGCGGGGAAGCCGGCCTTCAGGACCAGCTGCGGCTTGGCACCGAAGTGGTCGGGGCGCCACAGCACGATGTCGGCGAGTTTGCCGACCTCGATGGAGCCGACCTCGTGGGAGAGGCCGTGGGCGATGGCGGGGTTGATGGTGAGCTTGGCGATGTAGCGCAGGACGCGCTCGTTGTCGTCGCCGCTCTCGGTGGTGCCGTAGCCACCGTCCAGGGGGCCGAGTTCGGCCTTCATCTTGCCGGCCATGGCGAAGGTGCGGCGGACGGTCTCGCCGGCGCGGCCCATGCCCTGGGCGTCGGAGGAGGTGATGCCGATGACGCCGAGGTCGTGCAGGACGTCCTCGGCGCCCATGGTGCCGGCGCGGATGCGGTCGCGGGCCATGGCGGCGTCGCCGGGCAGGTCGGTCTTGAGGTCGTGGGCGGAGACGATCATGTCGAAGTGCTCGCCGAGCGCGTCGCGGCCGAACGGCAGGGTGGGGTTGGTGGAGGAGCCGATGACGTTGGGCACGCCCGCCATCTTCAGCACGTTGGGGACGTGTCCGCCGCCGCAGCCCTCGATGTGGAAGGCGTGGATCGTCCGTCCCTCCAGCACCTTGAGCGTGTCCTCCACCGACAGGCACTCGTTCAGGCCGTCGGTGTGCAGGGCGACCTGGACGTCGTACTCCTCGGCGACGCGCAGCGCGGTGTCCAGGGCGCGGGTGTGGGCGCCCATGTCCTCGTGGACCTTGAAGCCGGAGGCGCCGCCCTCGGCCAGGGCCTCGACGAGCGGGGCCGCGTCGGAGGACGAACCGCGGCCCAGGAAGCCGATGTTGACGGGCCAGGCGTCGAAGGCGTTGAAGGCGTGGCGCAGGGCCCAGGGGGAGTTGACGCCGACGCCCCAGACCGGGCCGAACTCCTGGCCGATGATCGTGGTGACGCCGGAGGCGAGGGAGGCCTCCATGATCCGCGGCGAGAGCAGGTGGACGTGGGTGTCGATGGAGCCGGCGGTGGCGATCATGCCCTCGCCGGAGACGATGGTGGTGCCGGTGCCGACGACGACGTCCACGCCGTCGAGGGTGTCGGGGTTGCCGGCGCGGCCGATCGAGGCGATCCGGCCGCCGATCAGGCCGATCGAGGTCTTGCGGATGCCCTGGATGGCGTCGATCACCAGGACGTTGCTGATCACCACGTCGCAGGTGTCGCGGACGGCGGCGGCCTTGAGGTGCAGTCCGTCGCGGGCGGTCTTGCCGAAGCCGGCCAGGAACTCCTCGCCGGGGGCCTGGGAGTCGGACTCGACGCGGACGATCAGGCCGGAGTCGCCGAGCCGGATCCGGTCGCCGGCCCGGGGGCCGTGCACCGAGATGTAGTCGTGGGGGGTGATGGACGTCATGACGGCACCTCCGCGTCGTCGAAGGTGGTCAGGTAGCCGGTCGCGCGGGCCTTGGCCAGGGCGGCCTCCTTCGCGCCGGGCGCGTCCAGCGGGCCGTCGACCAGGCCGGCGAAGCCGATCGCGACGCGGTCGCCGCCGATCGGCACCAGGCCGACCTGGACGGTGGCGCCCGGGTCGAAGCGCACCGAGGAGCCGGCCGGGACGGCCAGGTGGGTGCCGTAGGCGGCGGCGCGGTCGAAGGCGAGGCGCGGGTTGGCCTCGAAGAAGTGGAAGTGCGAGGTGACCGAGATCGGCACCTGGGAGGTGTTGTGGACGGGCAGCAGCACCGTCTCCTCGACCGGGTCGTAGCCGGCGCCGTCGCCGATCAGCGCGCCGCCGGGGGCCTCGTCGCCGAGCGAGCCGGCGCCCCGGAACGGGTCGTTGACGACGGCCAGGCGGGTGCCGTCGTCGAAGACGGCCTCGACCTGGACGACGGTGACGACGTCCGGCACGCCGGGCAGCACGTCGGCGGCGGTGAGCACGCTGCGGCCGGCCTCGATGGCCTCGGCCAGGCGCCGGCCGTCGCGGGCGGCCTCGCAGACGGTGTCCGCGATCAGGGCGGTGGCCTCGGGGATGTTGAGGCGTACGCCCCGGGCGCGGCGGGCGCGGGCCAGTTCGGCTGCTGTGAAGATCAGCAGCCGGTCCCGCTCGGTGGGGGTCAGTCGCACGGTTCCTCGCTCGCGGTCGCCGGGGGAGGGGGTCGGCTTTCGGGGGCGATGTTAGAACGTCGTTCAAACATCTCGGGCCATTGAACCCGGACCGGGCCGCCGTGTCCAGCGTTGCCGGTCCGCAGGGGTTCGGCCCGCCGGGCGCGCGGCTGGGGTGAAGCCCCGGAGCGGCGGGGCGGAGCCCCGGAGGGGAGGGCGCGCGGCCGGGGTGCGCCGGGCGCGCGGAGCAGGACGGGGCCCGGCGCGCGGCGGGGTGCGACGGGGAGTGGGAGGGCGGCGCGGGCCGGCGCCCGGGCGCCGGGTGTGCGCGGGATCGGGCGGGGGCGGGCTCGAAAACAGGCTCTGCGCTTCGCAAACCTGTCCGGCGCGGGCAGTTGGATCACGTGAACCTCCCCGTGCCCCTTTCACCCCACGTGATCGGACGCACACTGTTGCAAACGCCGTCAACTGGGCATGAGGATGGGTGGTCAGAACGTGGGGGCCACCCGGCCGGCGGGGGATCCGGAGGCGGGGGCTCGGATTCGAGGGCGGGGGCATGTGTTGATGGACGGTCAGTCGCGATTCCCGCGGCAGCGGACGAGTTCGGGTGACGCCTACCGGTCCGGGCCCGCCCCGGGCGCGGCCGGCGGCACCGGGACGACCCTGCCGGGCACCTCGGCCCCCGGCTGCGCCCTGCACCGCCGGCTGCACCTGACGCTCGACCCGGCCGACCTGGTCGCGGTCGGCTCGGTCCGCCGGCGGCTGCGGACGGCGCTCAGCCACTGGGGGGTGCCGGAGCTGTCGGACACCGCCGAACTGCTCTCCTCCGAGCTGGTGACCAACGCGCTGCTGCACACCGGCAAGGGCGCGGTGTTCGACGCGGTGCTCGGGTCGGACCACCGGCTGCGGATCGAGGTGCAGGACGGCACGACCCGGCTGCCCGGCCGGCGCCGCGATCCGGACGCCGAGTACGCGACCTCGGGGCGCGGCCTGCTGCTGGTGGAGTCGCTCGCGGACGCGTGGGGCGTGCAGCTGCGGGGCGACGGCAAGGTCACCTGGTTCGAGCTCGCCCTGCCCTGAGCCCGGCCGCTCGCGGGGCGCGGGCACGGAGCGCGGGCACGGAGCGCGGAGCACGGGCCCGGGGCGCTCGGGGCGCGGGGCATGTGGGGGTACGCGGCCCGCCGCACCGTTCGCCGTCGATTCATTCGCCTTCGAAGCATGCCCAGAACAGAAGGCGGAGCGGAAGATTTCCGGCCCGTTACCATTGCCGCTCGGCCCAACATTGGACAGGATGGTGGGAATGTGTGTCCACGTGCGGGAAGCAGCGGGGAGACCGAACCTCGACCGACCCCGCCCGTCGACACCGTCCGATCCAGCACCACCCATCACACCGCCACGCGGCCCGTCCGGACGGTCGGCGCGGTCCGCCACGGCAGCGGCAGGAGCAGCATGCCCACTGAGCCCGAGTCGCCGGGGCCGGCGCTTCCATCCGGTGCGCCCACCGCCGAACCGCAGCAGGCAGCCTCCACCCACACCACCGGTCCGAACCCCGTCGGCCCCACCGCTCCCGTGACGGTCGACCAGCCCCCCGCCGGCCCCACCGCGGCCGGGCCGGGCCGGGCGAAGCCGCCCGCGCAGGCGGTGCGCCGGCCCGTGCCGCGCCCGGCGCCCGCGCTCGCCGCCGGACGGCTGGCGACGGTGCTCCCCGGCAGCCTGCCGCCCGCCTCCGCGGACACCATGCCGGACTGGCTGGAGCCCGCGATGGCCGCCAACGGCATCGGCTCCTTCGACTGGGACATCCGCCGCGACGTCCTGGAGGGCGACCACCGGGCCTGCGCGATCATCGGCCTGGACAGCATGGACCAGGGCCGCTTCGACCGCACCGCCGGTTCCTTCCTGGCCCTGCTGCACCCCGAGGACGCGCCGGTGGTACGCCGCCGGGTCGAGCGCGCGGTGGCCGAACTGGGCCAGTGCGGCGCCTACTACCGCACCGTCGGGCCCAACGGCACCATGCGCGCGGTGCGCTTCCGCGGCCGGGTGCTCGCGGACGCCTTCGGCCGGGCCTCGCGGATGGTGGGCTTCGTCTGGGACGCCACCGTCGAACTGCACAAGCGCGACCGCGCCGACCGGATGGCCCTGCTGCGCGAGGAGCGCTCCCGGTTCATCAAGGAGGCGGCCCGCGCCCTCTCCGAAGCCGTCACCGTCCGCGACGTGGCCCGGGTGTTCACCGGACTGCCGCTGCCCGGACTGCCGCCGGACGGCCTGGTGCTGGCCTCCTTCGAGGCCGGCCGGGCGCAGGTGCTCGGCGCCTCCGGCTACCGGACCGAGGCGCTGGCGGTCTGGGACCGCACGGTGCTGCCGGCCGGGCACCCGGCCGCCGAGGCGGTGCGCCACCGGGCGCCGGTGTTCATCCCGACCCGCGAGGAGTTCCGCGCGTCCTACCCCGAGGTCTGGGAGCCGACCAGCCGTACCGGGCGCGGCTCCTGGGCGTTCCTGCCGCTGGTGGCCAGCGGGCGGGCGATCGGCGTCTGCGTGGTCAGCTTCGACGACGAGCGCGAGCTGGACGCGGACGAGCGCACCCTGCTGTCCACCCTGGGCGGGCTGGTCGCCCAGTCCCTGGCCAGGGCCCGGCTGCACGACGCCGAGCACGAACTGGCGGCCGGCCTCCAGCGGGTGATGCTGCCGCGCACCGTGCCGTCGGTGCCGGGGGTGACGACCGCCGTGCGCTACCTGGCGGCCGGCTCCGGCCTGCAGATCGGCGGCGACTGGTACGACGTGGTGCCGCTGCCGGGCGGGCACGTCGGCCTGGTGATCGGGGACGTCCAGGGCCACGACGTGCACGCTGCCGGGATCATGGGCCAGCTGCGGATCGCGCTGCGCGCCTACGCGGCCGAGGGGCACCCGCCGGCCGCGGTGATGGCCCGCGCCTCCCGCTTCCTCGCCGACCTGGACACCGACCACTTCGCGACCTGCGCCTACGCCGAGGTCAACGTGGACTACGGCGTGGTCTACGCCGTCCGGGCCGGCCACCTCGACCCGGTGGTGCGCCGGGCGGACGGCACCGCCGCCGTGGTGCCGGTGGCCGGCGGGCTGCCGCTGGGCATCGACCCGGACCAGGAGTACCGGGTCACCCGGTTCAGCCTGGACCCGGGCGAGACGGTGCTGCTCTGTACCGACGGCCTGGTCGAGGCGCGCGGCATGGACCTGGACGAGGGCATCGCCCGGCTCACCCGGGCGCTCGCCCGTCCGCTGCCGCCCGCCGAGGAGGCGGCCCGCGACCCGCTGGAGGACCTGGCCGACCGGATCGCCTCCCAGGCCGCCGACTCCAGCGAGCGCGAGGACGACATAGCGCTGCTGCTCCTGCGCTGGGACGGTCCGGCCGGCGGCCTGGCCGCCCAGCAGCTGCGCCGCCGGATCGGCCAGGCCGACCTGGCGCGGATCTCCGAGGTCCGGGCCGAACTGCGCGACGCGCTGCGCCGCTGGGGCGTCGCCGAGTTCATCGACACCGCCGAACTGCTCTCCTCCGAACTGGTCACCAACGCCATCCGGCACACCGACCGGGACGCCATGTTCACCGCCCGGCTCTACCGGGAGCCGGCCTCGGACGGCGGCCGGGCCCGGCTGCGGGTCGAGGTGGAGGACGAGTCGGACCTGTGGCCGACCCGCCGGACCCCGGGGGAGCAGGCCTCCTCCGGGCGCGGGCTGATGCTCGTCGAGGCGCTGGCGGACGCCTGGGGCGTGGAGCCGCGCGGCTCCGGCAAGCGGATGTGGTTCGAGCTCAGCGGCACGCCCGCAACCTAGGTCCGGTCACCCGAACTGCTGCTCCAGGTCCTTCAGTTTGCGCTCCAGCGAGTCCAGCCGGGGCAGCGTCACGGTGTCCTCGTCGACGGTCAGGTCGATGGTGCGCCGCTCCGGGCGGGCGGGCAGGCCCGGCTGCGCCACCGTGCCCTCGGCGGGCACCACCGCGCCCTCGGCGGCCTCGACCTCGCGCGGCCCGGCGGGCCGCTCCGCCGCGGGCCCGCCGGCTATGGCGGGTTCCGAGCCGGACTCCAACTGCCGTGCGCCGCCGCCGCGACCGCGCCAGGCGCTGTTGCTGCGGCTGATCGCCCGGATCTCCGCCCGCTCGCGGCGGCCGGCCAGCCTGCGGCGCTCCCGCTCCACGGCCCTCTCCCGCTTGTCCTCGCGGACCTCGTCCACCGCCTCGTCGAGGCTGCGGACGCCTTCCAGGAGCATCAGCGACCAGGCCGCGTAGGTCTCGCGCGGGGCGCGCAGCCAGCGCACGATGCGGATCTGCGGCAGCGGGCGGGGGACGAGTCCCTGCTCGCGCAGCGCGGCCCGGCGGGTCTGCTTGAGCGCCCGGTCGAACAGGATGGCCGCCGAGAGGGACATGCCGGAGAAGAACTGCGGGGCGCCGGCGTGGCCGAAGCCGCGCGGGGCGTGCACCCAGTTGAACCAGGCCGAGGCGCCGGCGAACAGCCAGACCAGCAGCCGGGAGCCGAGCGCGGCGTCACCGTGGCTGGCCTCGCGGACGGCGAGCACCGAGCAGAACATCGCGGCGCCGTCGAGGCCGAACGGCACGAGGTACTCCCAGCCGCCGGACAGCCCGAGGTTCTGCACCCCGAAGCCGACCAGCCCGTGGAAGGACAGCGCGGCGGCGACACCGGCGCAGCAGAACAGCAGCGTGTACGAGGCGCCGCCGTACAGGGATTCCTTGCGGCGGCGCCGTTCCTCGGAACGCTCCCAGGAATCCGGCCCTCCGGCGGCGGCGGATCCCCGGCTCCGGACCAGGGCCACCAGGAGCGCGCTGACCAGCAGCCCCGCACCTCCGGTGACGGCCCAGCCGAGCGGTATGTCGGACAATTTCATCGCCGGAACCAGCCTCGCTTTCCTGCGTCGCGTTCCTGCGTCGTGATGGCGGGGACCATCATGGCGGATGCTCGGCGGGGGAATGGCCGATTCGGTGCCAATGCGCTGAGTAGAGGGATTTCTGACCCCGCGACAATCGCATTTTCTTATGCATTTGAAGCGGGTTATTCCCGGAATTCCGGGCTTTCCGGATCCGGCCTCGCACGTGTTTTCGTCAACCCCGCATGACGCGGGGGCAGCCGCCGCAGATGTCCTCCGGTTGGGCGGTGTACACGAGGCAGCAGCTGGCCCGGGCCCGGTCGGTGCCCGAAGCATCCCCGCACCCGGCCGCCGGCGCGGCGAAACCGGCACCCGGGGTGAAGGGGGACGGGGCCGGAGCGGGGCCGCCGGTCACGCCGGGCGCGCACGCCGGTGCCGCCGCCGCGCCGCCCGCCTGCGGGGGCTCCAGCAGCGCGGACAGCTCGGCGCGCGCCCGCTCCTGCTCCCCGAGCAGCCCGCCGGCGTACCAGAGCCCCTCCACCGCCGCGTCCGTGGCCATCGCCCACAGCACCCGTGGCCCGCGCCGCACCTCGGGCCGGAAGGCGGCCAGCACCGGTTCCAGGAACCCGCCCAGCGCGCACCGCAGTTCGGTGTCCAACGCGTTCGCGTCCGGCACCGTACGGGCCTGCGGCACGCCGCCCGCCGGGTCGTCGGGCAGACAGGCGAACGCCTCCGGGCGGACCGTCAGCTCCACCCGGTCGGCACCGCGGCGCACCGAGACGTCCTCCGGGCCGAGCAGCAGGACCCGGCGCTCCAGGAACCACGGCAGCGTGAACAGCAGCGAGAGCGGCCACACGACGCGGTGCAGGCCGAAGCCGGCCGCCACGTCCGGGCGCAGCGGCCGCCCGTAGCGGGCCAGGCCCTGCCGGGCGTCGTGGGCGATCAGCTCGCGGACCGCCTCGGGCCGGGTGGTCAGGTCGGCGGCGGGGATCCAGCCGTCGCCGCGGCGGGGCGGGGCGCAGCGCACCCGCAGGACGGGGGCGAGCGCGGTGAGCCGGTGGTACGAGGTCGCGCCGGGGGCGTCGGCGGGCGGCGTGGGAGTGAGGGCGTGCGCCTCGGTGGTGCGGGGGGCGCACGGCGTGGGGCCGGGCCGGGTGCTGCTCGCGGTCATGGGCGGGCCCCATCGGGTCGACCGGGGACCGCCCATGGACCGCCCGGCGGTGCCCGGTCGGGGTGGTGGCCCGCCCAGGCCCGGCCGGACCGGGGCATGGCGGTGCCCGGGGAACGGCAAGGCGAACCCGGCCGGGGTACTGCTCACCCCGGCCAGGTTAGGCTCACCTTAGCTGATCGTCCCCCAGGTCTCGCGGGTGATGCGCCCGTCCGGGGGAGGCCCCGGCGTGTGGGCCCCGTCCGGGGGGAGCCCCGGCGTGCGGGTGGTGCCCAACTGGCGCGCGAGCCAGACCGGCACGCCGCCCAGGGCGTGGACGAGCCGGGCCGCCTCGGCGCGCAGCCGGGCGGCCTCGGCCGGCTCGGACACCTCGGCGAGCGCCGCGAGCGCCGGCGCCACCCCCACCGTGAAGCCGAGTTGCTCGCGCAGCCGCAGCGAGGCGTCGAAGCCCTCGCGGGCGTGGTCGCGGTCCCCGCGGGCCAGGGCCAGTGCCGCCAGGTGGCGCCAGGTGTACGAGCGCAGCAGTTCGTCCCCGCGTTCGCCCGCGCCGTCGTGCGCCCGGCGGTAGGCGATCCAGGCGGCGCCGCGGTCGCGCAGCAGGTTCTCGGCGACCAGTCCGCGCCGGAAGTCCAGCAGCGGGCGGCCCGGCGCGTCCGGCGGCAGCAGTGCCGAGGTGCGTCCGAGCGCGGCCTGCGCCTCGTCCAGTCGGTCCCGGGGGCCGAGCACGCTGGCCACGTACGCCAGGAAGCCGCGGGCGCAGGCCGCGGCCGCGCGCTGTTCGGTGCTGGCCACCACGGCCTCCGCGAGGCGCAGCGCCTGTTCCGCCTGGGTCCACTGCGCGGCGGTGAACAGGCACTGCTCGATGAGGAGTTCGGCCCGTGCCAGGGCCGCCGTCGGGTCCTGTTCGGCGGCCGGGCGCAGCAGTTCGGCCGCCTCCTGCCAGCACCCCCGGGACCTCAGTCGCCACACGGTGTCGCCCGGCTCCTCCGCTGCCGCCCGCCCCCGCCCGTTCGGGCCGTTCGGGCCCCATCCGTGCTCTGACAACGCCACCTCCTTGTGTGCGCCATCCAGCGGGGCGCGGCCCTGCCCGGCGTCGCCGCCGTCGACTGTCGGCGGCACGGCGACGGCAGCGCAAGGGCCCGCGCTGTGGCGGCAATTCAACACGGGGGTGAGCTTGTGCACCAGATCACGAGCGGAGGTTCTTGCATTCGCGGGGGAAATGATCTAGGGCCTGGCCTGATCCACAAGGCACGCCCTGGCGGACGTGCCCCGGCGGCCTCCGGTCGGTCAGGACGTCCAGCCGGTTTCCATCAGGGCCTCGGCGGCGCCGTTGGCGGGCTGCGGCACCCCCGCCAGGTCCAGGCTGAACAGGGCGACCAGCAGCTGTTCGCCGCGCACGGTGGCCTGGTGCGAGTAGCCGGCCAGGGTGAACATGGCGGCGGCCATCTCCTCGGCGTGCAGGGTCTGCAGCCACAGGCACTCGACCGACTTCACGTCGGCCGGCTCGGTCCAGGTGTCCACCTGGGCGACCATCCGGCTGCCCAGCAGGGTCACCCCGTCGCGCTCCTGGGCCTCGGTCAGCTCCAGGTCGTCGAAGCCGAGCCACTCCAGGTAGCGGGCGGCGGTGAAGACCGCGTCCTGCGAGGTGCGCACCGGGTGCGGGCGGAACGGCGCGCGGTGGCGGAAGGGCTTGGGCTGGCCGCCGGAGCCGCCGGGCGGGGCGGGCACCGGGGCGCCCATCGGGTGGGCCGGGTACGGGCGGGAGGCCTGCGGGCCGGGGGTGGCGAGCGGGCCGGCCGTGCCGCCGCCGAGCCGGGTGGTGCGGTCCACCGGCAGCCGGACGGTGGCGCCGCAGTTGCAGGTGAACTCGGGCTGCGGCCACTGGTCGGAGCGGCCGCAGTGCGGACAGCGCATGCTCAGCCAGGAGTCCTCCCAGGAGCGGAACCGCACCTGCACCGGAACCCCGCCGCGCAGCAGCGGCACCTTCAGCGAGGCGCCGCACGGACAGGGCAGCGACGGCGGCTCGTAGAGGTGCTCGCGGCGGCAGGCGGGGCAGCGGATCGCCCGGGCGCCACCGCCCGCCCCGTGCCCTGGCCTCGCGGGGTCGTGTCCGGTGAAGTCTTCGGGCAGTCCGGCCATCGCGGGCTCCGTCCGTTCGAGTCGGGTGGTGGAACGGTTTCCATGCTCCCCGAAACGTTGGGTCCTTGGCACGGAATGGGGCAATCCTCAGGGTCGGATCAGGGGTGTGCGCCCGGCCGGTTCCCACCACGGGTGCTTCGGACACCCCGGTCGGCGGGGTGCGGTCAGCCGGCGGACCAGCGGGCCAGGTCGGCGGGGGTGTCCAGGTCGTCCGGGACGGCGACGTCGGCGCACTCGACCAGCGTGACCGCGCCCGGGTGCGCGGCCAGCAGGGTGCGGGCCCCGGCGTCGCCGGACGCGCCGGCGGCCGCCTCCGCGAAGTGCCGGGCGCCGATCAGCACCGGGTGCCCGCGCCGTCCTCCGTAGGCCGCCGCGGCCAGTTCCGCGCCGGCCCGGTGCGCGGCCAGCAGTCGGGCCACCGCGGCCGCGGTGACGCCCGGGGTGTCCACCAGCATCACCAGCACCGCCGACACCTCCGGCGCCAGCGCGGCCAGCCCGGCGCGCAGCGAGGAGCCCATGCCGCCCGCCCAGTCCGGGTTGGCCACCAGCCGGCAGCCCGGCAGGTGCGCCGTCGAGCGGACGCGTTCGCCGGCCGCGCCCAGCACCACCGTGACGTCCGCGCAGCCGCCCGCCCGCACCACCGCCACCGCGTGCTCGACCAGCGGGCGGCCCGCGTACCGGATCAGGGCCTTGGGCCGCCCGCCGAGGCGTCGCCCGCCCCCGGCGGCGAGCACCAGCGCGGCAACGGGCCCGGTCGGGTCTTCGGTGGTCTGCATGGGCCCAGCCTGCCCGCCGGTGCCGCCGCCGCGCAGCCGTACGAACCCACAGTTGTACGAATGCACAAGGGGAACCCGCAGGTGGTGGCCGCCCCCCGGCGGTTCGGCCGCTGGTCCTGCGGCCCGCCGGCCCCTGTACTGGGTCGATGAACACCGCACCGCGCCCGCTGCTGGACCGTTTCGGCCGGGTCCACACCGACCTGAGGGTCTCGCTGACCGACCGCTGCAACCTGCGCTGCACCTACTGCATGCCGGCCGAGGGCCTGGACTGGCTGCCGAGGGCGCAGACGCTGGGCGACGACGAGGTGGTGCGGCTGGTGCGGATCGCGGTCGGGCGGCTGGGGATCGCCTCGGTGCGGCTGACCGGCGGGGAGCCGCTGTTGCGGCGGGGCCTGCCGGAACTGGTGGGGCGGATCGCCGCGCTGGGGCCGGAGGTGTCGCTGACGACGAACGGGATCGGGCTGGCCCGCACGGCGGTGGCGCTGCGGGCGGCGGGGCTGGAGCGGGTGAACGTCAGCCTCGACACGCTGCGCCCGGAGCGGTTCGCGCGGATCACGCGGCGGGACCGGATCGCGGACGTGTTCGCGGGCCTGGCGGCGGCGCGGGCGGCGGGGCTGGGGCCGGTGAAGGTGAACGCGGTGCCGGTGCGCGGGGTGAACGAGGACGAGATCCCGGAGCTGGCGGCCTTCGCGGTGGAGCACGGGTACCGGATGCGGTTCATCGAGTCGATGCCGTTGGACGCGCAGGGCGCCTGGGACCGTTCGGCGATGGTCACCGCCGCGGAGGTCCTGGAGCGGCTCGGGGAGCGCTTCGACCTGCTGCCCGTGGGGCGGCGGGGCAACGCCCCGGCGGAGGAGTGGCGGGTCGCGGGCACGGACGCCGTCATCGGGGTGATCGCCTCCGTGACCCGCCCGTTCTGCGGGGGCTGCGACCGGGTCCGGCTCACCGCCGACGGTCAGTTGCGCAACTGCCTGTTCGCGACGGAGGAGTCCGATCTGCGCGCGCTGCTGCGCGGCGGTGCCGACGACGACCGGATCGAGGCGGCCTGGCGGGCCTCGGTGGCCGGGAAGGGGCCCGGACACGCCGTCAACTCCGCCGGCTTCGTCCGGCCCGACCGCCCGATGTCCGCCATCGGCGGCTGACGCCCGGGGTGTGAGCTTCGACATGGTCGGCGGGGTTCGCGTGGCGTCGCCTTGACCTGCTCTCGGGGTGGCTGATCTGCTGGTTCGCCGTCAACCCGCCCCAGATCCCGGGAGTTATCCGTGCCCGCCCGCCGCACCGCCCTGTCCGCCGCCACCGTGTTCCTGATATGCGCGCTCGCGCTGGCCGGCTGGCTGCTCGGCGGCCGTGACCACAAGAGCGGCGACTCCGCCGCGCCCGCCGGGGGCCTGGGCACCAGCCCGCTGCAGAACCCGGACGGCACCAAGCCCGGCCTGGCCCCGCTGACCACGCCGGAGGAGCAGAAGGCGGGCCGGGACGTGATAGCCAAGGTCGCCACCGCCGCCGCCGGCCCCAAGGACGGCTACGACCGCAACGAGTTCGGCCCCGCCTGGACGGACAACGTCGACGGCGTCCCGCTCGGCCACAACAACTGCGACACCCGCAACGACCTGCTCGCCCGCGACGGCACCGCCGTCGAGCGCAAGGACGGATCGAACTGCGTCGTCACCGCGATGACCATCTACGACCCGTACACCGGCAAGAACGTCCAGTGGACCAAGCAGCAGGCCACGAAGATCCAGATCGACCACGTGATGCCGCTGTCCTACGACTGGCAGCTGGGCGCCGCCAAGTGGGACAAGGCCAAGCGCGTCCAGATCGCCAACGACCCGCTCAACCTGATCCCCGCCGACGGCTCGCAGAACGGCTCCAAGGGCGACTCCGGCCCGGCCACCTGGCTCCCCGCCAACACCGCCGTCCGCTGCTCCTACGCCGTCCGCTTCGCCCAGGTCTCCCTGAAGTACCAGCTCCCCGTCACCGCGGCCGACAAGCAGGCCATGCTGCAGCAGTGCGGCGGCTGAGGAATCGTTACGGCAGGTGCTGGTGTGACGGCAGCGGGCGCCGGGTGGTATTCGTGGGCGGTGCACTCGTCGAACCCCCGGCGCCCGCTCCGCGCCCTGCTCACCGTCGCCCTCCTCGTGCTCGCCGCGGGCTGCACCGGGCCGTCGGACCCGGGCGCCCGCCGGCCCGGCACCGCGGCCGCGGCCGGGCCCCAGGACCTGGTGCCCGGCACGGCCGCCCCCGCGCTCGCGGCCCTTTACCTCCAGCCGCTGGACTGGAAGGACTGCCCGGACCGGCCCGAGCGCCCGGCCGGGGAGCCGGTTGCGCAGTGCACCGGACTCAAGGTCCCGCTGGACTACGCCGATCCGGGCGGCGAGACGATCGACGTCGCCGTCTCCCGGATCCGCGCCACCGAGGCCGACCGGCGGATCGGGGCACTGGTGCTCAACCCCGGCGGGCCGGGCAACTCCGGCGTGGACCGGGTCGTCTGGGGCTGGGAGGACTACCGCGGCACCCTCTCCGACCACTTCGACCTGGTCGGCTTCGACCCGCGCGGCGCCGGCCGCACCACCCCCGTGCACTGCCTCGACGACCGCACCCGGGACGAGTGGACCAGCACCGACGACCCCGGCTACGACCGCGGCCGGGTGCTCGCCGACGCCTGCCAGGCCCGGTACGCCACGCTGCTGCCCCACCTCTCCACCCGCGACACCGCCCGCGACCTGGACGTGCTGCGCGGCGCCCTGGGCGAACGGCGGCTCGACTTCCTCGGCAGCTCCTACGGCACCTACCTGGGCGCCCTCTACGCCGAGGAGTTCCCCGCCCGCACCGGCCGCCTCGCCCTGGACGGCGCCTTCGAGCGCAGCCTCGACCCGGTCCGGATGAACGTCGAGGCCGCCGCCGCCACCGAGACCGCGCTGCGGGACTTCGCCGCCGACTGCGCGGGCCGCGACGGCTGCCCGCTCGGCCGCGACCGCGCCGCCGCCCCGCAGCGGCTCGCCGACTTCCTGGACGGCCTGCGCGCGCACCCGCTGCCCGCCGCCGACGGCCGCCGCCTCACCGCCACCCTGGCCTGGAACGGCACCCTCGACACCCTCTACGACGGCCACCGCTCCTGGGAGCGGCTGCGCCAGGCCCTCGACCCGGCGATCACCCGCGGCGACGCCGCCGAACTGCTCGCCCTCGCCGACGGCGCCAACGGCCGCGCCGAGGACGGCGGATACTCCACCGCGGCGGACGCCTTCGTCGCCATCAGCTGCGCGGACGCCCTGATGGCCCCCGGCGCCGGGGACCTGCGCACCGACCGCGCCGAACTCGCCGCCCGCGCCCCGCTGATGAGCCGGCACGACACCTCGGCGGCGCTGTTCGCCCCGGACTGCCGCTCCTGGCCGTACCGCACCGCCGAACGGCCCGCCCGGATCCGGGCCGAGGGCAGCGCCCCGATCCTGGTGGTCGGCTCCACCGCCGACCCGGTCACGCCGTACCCGTGGGCGCAGCGGATGGCCTCCGCCCTCGCCGACGCCGTCCTGCTCACCCGGGACGGCGACGGGCACACCGGCTACGACAAGAGCGGGTGCGTGCGGGACGCGGTGGCCGCGTTCCTGGTGGACGGCACGCTGCCCGCCGCCGGGACGCACTGCCCGTCCGCCTGACGGGAGCTGACGGGAGCTGACGGGGGCTGGCCAGGGGCAACGCGAAGGGGGCGCACCGCCGGCTGCGGTGCGCCCCCTGGGGTGGGACGGTCAGGAGGTCGGACGGTCAGGACGTCGGGGCCGTCAGGTCGTAGAAGGTGGTGGAGCCGACCGTCTTCGCGGTGAAGTGGCTCGTCACCCAGCTCTCGATCTGGGAGGTCTCCGACTCCTTCTCCCCGGTGTCGCCCCGTCCGCTCTCGGCCCCGCCGAAGCCGCGGTGGGAGCCGCCGGCGATGAACCAGTGCACCTTGCCCTCCTGGACGTACTTCTGGAAGCCGGCCAGGCTGAGCGAGGGGTCGGTGCCGTTGAAGCCGCCGAGGGCCATCACCGGCTTCCCGGTGGCGAGTTGGTAGCTGGCGGCGTTCTGCGAGCCGCTGGTGGCGGCCGCCCAGGTGTACTGGTCGGCGTTCTCCTTGAGCAGGGCGGAGGCCTCCTCGCTCACCTTGGTGCCGCCGAGCAGACCGCCCATGCCGCCCGCGCCGCCCATGCCGCCCGCTCCGGGGCCGCCCGCGCCGCCCGGGCCGAAGGCGCCGGGATCCTCGCCGCTGCCGGGGTTGCCGGTGTCGGGGTTGCCGGTGTCGGGGTTGGCGCCCGTGCCGCGCTCGCGGTGACCGTTGCCGCCGCCCGGGCCCTTGCCCGAACCGCCGCCCGGCCAGCCGCCGTTGCCGCCGTTGCCGCCGTTGAAGCCGCCCTGGCCGCCGTTGCCCCCGCCGTTGAACCCGTTGCCCCCGCCCTGGGCGCCCGGCCGGCCGCCGTTCTGCCCGCCGCCCCCGCCGGGGAAGCCGGGTGCGCCGCCGTTCTGCCAGCCGCCGTTCTGCCCGCCGCCGTTCTGGCCGGGCTGGAACGCCCGCCCGTTGCCCGGGAAGCCCTGCCCGCCGTGCCGGCCGCCGCCGCCCGGGCCGGAGGCGCCCTGGACGGCCGGCCCGGCCGTCACGATGGAGCCGCTGTGCGCCGTGCCGACGGTGTCCACCGCGTACGCGGCCGGCCCGCCGAGCGCCGCCGCCAGGCCGAGCAGGCCGGCGACCGAGGCGATCCGGGCCCCGAGCCGCCCGTCGGCCCGCCCGGCCAGCTGTCCGGCGACCAGCGTGGCCGCCGCCACCAGCCCGCCGACCAGCACCGCCCAGCGCAGCCAGGGCAGGAACTCCGCGCTCCGCCCGAGCAGGACGAACGCCCACACCGCCGTCACCGCGAGGGTGCCGGCCAGCACCAGCGCCCACGGAAGCCGGTGCCGGGCCCGCCACAGGCCGTCCACGCCCATGCCGACCAGCGCCGCGACGGCCGGGGCGAGCGCCACCGTGTAGTACTGGTGGAAGATCCCGGACATGAAGCTGAACACCAGCGCGGTGGACAGCATCGCGCCGCCCCAGACCAGGAACGCCGCGCGGGCGGTATCGGTGCGGGCGTAGCGGCGGGTCGCCCACAGGGCGGCGACCAGCAGGATCAGCGCGGCCGGCAGCAGCCAGGCGATCTGTCCGCCGATGTCGCTCCCGAACAGCCGGGTGAGGCCGCTCTGGCCCCAGCCGCGGCCGCCGCGCATCGCCCCGGCCGGCAGGTCGAGCCCGGCCGGGAGCCGCCCGCCGCCGCCGACGCTGCCGGTCTCGTCGCCGTTGATCCGGCCGAGGCCGTTGTAGCCGAAGGTGAGGGAGAGGAAGCTGTCGTCCTGCGAGCCGCCGACGTACGGGCGGGCCGAGGCCGGCAGCAGCTCGACCACCGCGACCCACCAGCCGCCCGCGACCACCATGGCTGCGCCCGCGAGCAGCAGCTGCCGCACCCGCCGCCACAGGCCGGTGGGCGCGACGACCAGGTAGACCAGCGCGAAGGCGGGCAGCACGAGGAAGGCTTGCAGGGTCTTGGTGAGGAAGGCCAGGCCGAACATCGCCCCGGTGAACACCAGCCACCGGGTGCCCGCCGCCTCGATGGCCCGTACCAGCCCGTACGCGGCCAGGGTGAGCAGCAGGGCCAGCAGCGCGTCGGGGTTGTTGAAGCGGAACATCAGCGCCGCGACCGGGGTGAGCGCCAGGGCGGCCCCGGCGAGCAGGCCGCCGAGCGGGGAGAAGCGCCGGCGCACCGTCGCGTACACGACGCCGACGGTGGCGGCGCCCATCAGGGCCTGCGGGGCGAGCACGGACCAGGAGGACAGGCCGAAGACCCGCACCGAGAGGGCCATCGGCCACAGCGACATCGGAGGCTTGTCGACGGTGATGAAGTTCCCGGCGTCGGAGGAGCCGAAGAAGAAGGCCTTCCAGCTCTGGCTGCCGGCCTGGACGGCGGCCGAGTAGAAGGCGTTGGCCCAGCCGGAGGCGCTCAGGCCCCAGAGGTAGAGGACGACGGTCGCGGCCAGCAGTGCCAGCAGGGCCGGGCGCACCCAGCGCGGGTCGTCCGCGCGGCCGCGCCAGGCGCGGGCGGGGAGGGTGCGCAGCCGGCCGGACCAGGAGGCGGGGCCCTTGGGGCCGGTGGGCGGCAGGGGCTGCTCGGGGAAGAGCGGCGCCGGGTCCGGCCGGGCGGGGTCCGGCCGCGGCACCTCCGGCGGCGGGAAGTCCGCGGCCTCGGGCCACGGTTCGCCGGCCGGAGTGGAGTAGCTGGTCGTGGTCATGCGCCATACCGTGCGTGGTGTGGCTGAGAGGAGCGTGAGACGACGCTGTGAGACGGGTGTGATCTGCGGGGCGTTCGGGTGATCGGGTGATCGGGCGGGCCGCCGGGGGATCGGTCAGGCGGCCTTCGGCGCGGTCAGGCGGCCTTCGGCATGGTGAGGTGCTGGCCGAGCCACTCCAGGGCCGGGGGGATCTCCCGGGTCCAGGTGTGGAAGTTGTGGCCGCCGGTGTCCAGGGTGATGGTGGACAGCTTGGTGGGGGCCTTGAAGGCGCCGACCATGGCCTGGGTGTCGGCGTAGTTGTTCTCGTCGTAGCTGGTGGTGAGCAGCAGGGAGACGGGGGCGGCCGGCTGGTTCTTCAGCCGCCACAGCAGGTCGTTCTGCTGCTTCAGCTGGTCGTTGCCGCCGAAGAGGTCGCCGGTGGTCTCGTCGTGCGCCGCGCTGTAGTAGCCGGAGAGCGCGACCGCCGCGCGGTAGGAGTCGGGCTTGCGCATCGCGAACTTGAGCGCGCAGTAGCCGCCGGTCGAGTTGCCGATCACGGCGCGGCTCGCCGGGTCGGTGCCGAGCCGGTAGGTGGTGGCGAGCGCCTTGGGCAGGTCGGTGGTGAAGAAGGTCTCCGCCTGGGGGCCGCCCGGCACGTCGACGCACTCGGTGTCCCGGTTTCCGACGACCGTGGGGCGCATCATCACCAGGACGGTCGGCGGCAGCTTCTTCTGCTCGATCGCGGTGAGGGTGGAGGCCGGGTACTGCATCAGCGAGATCAGCTTCTCCGGGGTGCCCGGGTAGCCGGTGAGCACCAGGGCCATCGGGAACCGCTGCTGCGCGTAGTCCGGCTGGAAGTACTGCGGGGGCAGGTAGACGAACGCCTCGGTGCTCAGGCCGGTCGAGGCTCCTTTGACGGCGACCTGCTGGATCAGCCCGGAGCGCTCCCGGTCCGAGCCCTGGGCCGAGTAGAACTTCTGCTCGCCGGTGACGGCCACGGAGGCGTTCGGCGTGTGGTCGACGACCGTGCCCGGCTTGCCGTCGGTGCCGAGCAGGTCGCTCCAGGAGCTGTAGAAGCCGAAGTAGCCGTTGGCGATCAGGCCCATGGCGACCAGCACGGCGATCTGGGTGGCGAGGAAGGCGCCGAGCCGGCCCGTCCAGGACTTCCAGCCCTTCCCGCCGAAGCGCGGCCAGAGCCACATGGTGGCGCCGAAGACGAGGATCGCGACGAGCGAGGCGACGATCTGGAGGGGGAGTCCGGTGAGGCTGAGCACGCCCCGATCGTAGTTGACCTCGATCAGCGCCCCCGGGCGCCCCCTGCGCGCCCTCCGCGCGCCCTCGGAATCCGGTTGACCGCGCAGGGCGGGCCCGCCAGCATGGCGGCGGAAACGTGCACGCTGTGTGCGCGGGGCGTCACGGGGGCGGGATTCATGAAGTCCATCACCAAGGCCGGTCTGGCCGTCGGCACGGTACTGCTGCTCGCGGCCTGCTCCAGCGGCACCGGGGGCGGCGGGGGGAGTGCCGCGGGCGGGCCGTCCACCGGCGCGGCCCCGGCCCCGCCCGCGCCGACGCGGACGCCGACCCCCACCCCGACGCCGCCGCCGTACGGCCCGGTGCTCGGCACGAACATCGACCCGGTGAACACCGCGCTCGGCCAGGTGGCCGGGGCCAAGACCCTGGGCGACCTCGACGGCGTGCTCGGCGGCATCGCCACCAGCGCGCGGACGGCCGGGCGGAGCCTGGGCCTGGCGGACGAGCCGGCCGCGGTCACCACGGCGCGGACCGAGCTGGTGGCGGCGCTGACCTCGCTGGCCGCCGACGCGACGAAGGTCCGCGGCGACATCAAGAGCAGGGGCGTCTGCGCGGTGGGTTCCGCGCAGGCCGAGCTGGGCGCCTCGGAGGGCCTGGCGGCGGTGTCGGCGGCCCTGGCCAAGATGGCGGCGGCCGGCTACCCGACGACCTTCGCCGTCCCGCAGACCCCGAAGCAGCAGTCCCGTTCGCTGGACAACGGCACCCTGGTGCGCGAGGGGCGGCTGCGCGGCCAGGGCGTGTTCAAGGTCGACAATGGCGGCAGGGGGGACGCGGTCGTCTCGCTCGCGCTGAACGGCAAGTCGGTGCACTCGGTGTACGTGGCCAAGGGGCAGAAGGCCAGTATCGAGGGCGTCGAGGACGGCACGTACGAGGTGTACTTCGCGGGCGGGGTGGACTGGGACTCCGACGCGAAGGCGTTCACGCAGAGCTGCCGGTTCACCAAGTTCCAGGACACGCTGGCGTTCGAGACCGGGCGCACCGCGACGTCCTGGTCGATCACCCTCCAGCCGACGGTCGGCGGCAACGCCAAGACCGACGAGGTGGGAGCGGACTCCTTCCCGCAGCCGTAGCCGTAGCCGTAGCCGCAGCCGGAGCGGGCGGGCCGACGGGTGGACATGACGCTCCGGCGGGCGGGCACGGCCGGTGCCGTGGGGTGCCATCGCGCCCGCCCTTAACGGGCATACCGGGGCGGATGGTTGCCGCCCCGGGCCGCAACGGCCGATTGCCGTCGGCGAGTTCGGCCAATACGGTTGACCACTTGAAGTGACCATGGCACTTTCGTGCGGCGCGGGCCTCGGCGACCAGTCGTACACCCCGCGATCCCCCACAAGGAGAGCCATGTTCAAGAGACTTGCCGCGATGGCCGGCGTCGGCGCCGTCGTCGCGGGCGGGCTGACCCTCGCCGCCGTCCCCGCGCACGCCGTCCAGGCCAGCGACCTGACCTCCACCATCGCGCTGAGCAACTGCTCGGCCTCGCTGGTGCGTTACCCCACATCGGTGGCCGGCGACCGGGCCCTGATGCTCACCAACGGCCACTGCCTGCCGACCATGCCCACGGCCGGCCAGGTCATCCAGAACGCGAGCGCGAGCCGCAGCGGCACCCTGCTGGACGGCGCCGGCAACAGCCTCGGCACCGTCCAGGCCGACAAGGTCGTCTACGCGACCATGACCGGCACCGATGTCGCGCTCTACCAACTCACCGACACCTACGGCTCGATCAGCTCCAAGTACGGCGCCACCGCGCTGACCGTCAACGACACGCACCCGACCGACGGCGCCGCGATGTACATACCCTCCTCGTACTGGAAGCAGGTGTGGAACTGCTCCGTCAACGGGTTCGTGCCCACCCTGCGCGAGGACCAGTGGACCTGGCACGACTCGCTGCGCTACAGCTCCGGCTGCAACACCACGCACGGCACCTCCGGTTCGCCGATCATCGACTCCGCCAGCGGGCGGATCATCGGCATCAACAACACCGGCAACGACAACGGTGAGATGTGCACCCTGGACAACCCGTGCGAGGTCGCCGCGGACGGCACCACCACGGCCACCAAGGGCCAGAGCTACGGTGAGGAGACCTACTGGTTCACCACCTGCCTCGGCAACGGCCGGGTCATCGACCTCAACGTGGCCGGCTGCCTGCTCACCAAGCCGGCCGGCAGCGGCGCCGTCTCCGTCAGCAGCCCCGGTGACCAGTCGACCGCGGTCGGCGGTGCGGTGAACCTCCAGATCAACGCTTCCGGTGGTACCGCGCCGCTGTCGTACAGCGCGACGGGTCTGCCGGCCGGGCTGGCGATCAACGCGTCGACGGGTGCGATCACCGGTACGGCCAC
>NZ_JBWKEQ010000005.1:0-8569 GCF_056435365.1 Kitasatospora sp. NPDC043949
CCCCCCCCCCCCCCCCCCCCCCCCCCCCCCCCCCCCCCCCCCCCCCCCCCCCCCCCCCCCCCCCCCCCCCCCCCCCCCCCCCCCCCCCCCCCGCCCCGTACCGGGTCGATGTGGAGACGGGATTGCGCCGTGTTGCGCGCCGATGTCCGATCCCGCGCCGATCTTGTGGGGACGCGAGCCGCCTGCGTACGTTCGACGGGCACCACCCGCCCGGCCCTCCCGGGGCCGCCTCACACCACCCGGAGCCACCCACCATGCCGCCGACCCCACGACCGCTGCGGAAACTCGGCTTCCTGACCATCGGACTGTTCGACGAGGCCGACCCGCGCCGGGGCCACGAGTCCACCCTCGACCTCATCACCCTCGGCGAGCAGCTCGGCTTCGACAGCGCCTGGCTGCGCCACCGCCACCTCCAGTACGGGATCTCCTCCCCCGTCGCCGTGCTCGCCGCCGCCTCCCAGCGCACCAGCCGCATCCACCTCGGCACCGCCGTCACCCCGCTCGGCTGGGAGAACCCGCTGCGCCTCGCCGAGGACCTCGCCACCGTCGACATCCTCTCCGGTGGCCGCCTCAACCCCGGCTTCAGCGTCGGCCCGCCCACCCACTACGACCGGGTCCGCGGCACGCTCTACCCCGACACCGGCGAGCACGAGGACTTCGGGACCGGCCGCGCCGAGCGCCTCCTCGGCCTCGTCCGCGGCGAACCCGCCTCCGACTTCGCCGGCACCGAGGGCATCGAGGTGTACTCCCGCCGGGTCCAGCCGCACTCCCCCGGCCTCGCCTCCCGGCTCTGGTACGGCGCCGGCAGCCTGCGCTCCGCCCGCTGGGCCGGCGAGCACGGGCTCAACCTGCTCACCAGCAGCATCGTCAAGGCCGGGGAGCCCGGGGAGTCCGAGGACTTCGCCGAGATCCAGCGCACCCAGATCCGCGCCTTCCGCGCCCAGCACCCCGACGGCGAGCGCGCCCGCGTCTCCCAGGGCCTCGTCGTCATCCCCACCGACGGCGCCACCCCCGAACAGCGCGCCAAGTACCAGGCGTACGCCCTCGCCCGCACCCCGCGCACCCTCGCCCCGCAGGGCCCGGCCCGGATGGTGTTCGCGCCCGACCTGGTCGGCCCGTCCGAGGAGATCGCCGAGCGGCTGCACGCCCACGCCGGCTACCAGGAGGTCGACGAGGTCGCCTTCGCCCTGCCCTTCACCTTCGACCACCAGGACTACGTGCAGATCCTCACCGACCTCGCCACCCGCCTCGGCCCCGCCCTCGGCTGGCAGCCCTCGACCGGGCGCGGCTGACCCGGCGGCCTCGCGCGCAGCGGGGCACGGAGACTCAGGGCACGGCGACTCAGGGCCGGGCGGGGCCGCGGGTGGGCAGCGTCTGGCTGTAGACGACGCTCGTGGTCGTGCTGCCGAAGCCGGCCAGCTCGTCCACGAGCGTCTCCAGATGCTCCATGGAGGTCGCGGCGACCTTGAGGGTGTAGCAGTCGTCGCCGGTGGTGCGCAGGCACTCCAGGAGCTCCCGCCGCTCGGCGAGCAGCCGGCGCAGCGGCTCGTGCCGGTTGCCCGGGTACTTCAGCCGGACGACGGCGAGCACGGGATAGCCGACCTTGGCCAGGTCGACCGCGGCGTGGTAGCCGGTGATGACGCCCAGCGCCTCCAGGTTCCGCACCCGTTCCGTGGTGGCGGACGAGCTGAGGTTCACCCGCCGCCCCAGCTCGCTGAGGGAGATCCGGGCCTCCCGTTGCAGCTGTCCGATGATCTGCCAGTCGACGTCGTCGAGATTCACGGCCATTCCGCGATTCTACCGGCAGAACCACGGCACAGGGCAGTGATCACCGGGATGGTTCGGTTCCGCCGGCCATGATCACCGGGATAGCCTCGGTCCATGCAACTTGGCGTCAACGTACCGAACTTCGGGCCCGGGACGGACCCCGGCGTGCTGCGTGAATGGGCGCGGACCGCGGAGGGGCTCGGCTTCGACCTCCTCATGCTGTCGGACCACGTGACCATCACCCCGGACGTGTCCGTGCGGTACCCGGAGCCGTTCTACGAGCCGTTCACCACGCTGTCCTGGCTGGCCGGCCTCACCACGGACCTGCGGCTGGGCACGAGCGTGCTGATCCTGCCCTACCGGCACCCGCTGCTGACGGCCCGGCTGGCCGCCAACCTCAGCCGGCTCAGCGGCGGCCGGTTCGTCCTCGGGGTGGGCGTCGGCTGGGCGCGGCAGGAGTTCGACGCGCTCGGCGTGCCGTTCGCCGCGCGCGGCCGGCTGACCGACGAGTACCTGGGCGTGCTGCGGGACGCCTGGCGTCCGGAGACTCCGGGGACGGGGACGGGGACGGGGACCGGGAGCCACGCCGCCCCGACGCCCGTCTGGGTCGGCGGCCACAGCGGGGCGGCGATCCGACGCGCGGTCAGGTTCGGCGACGCCTGGCACCCGCTGCGGCTGCCCCTGCCCCTGATGCGCTCGATCCTGGCGGAGCACTCGCTACCGGGGTTCTCCCCCCGCATCGCCCTGCGGATCACCGAGGCGCCGGTCGACGATCCCGAGCGGCCCGCCGGGGTCGGCACCGTCGAGCAGGTCCTCGACGACCTCGACCAGCTGCGGCTGCTCGGCGCGGACACCGTCGTCCTCGACCCCTACCACGGCGATCCGGAGGAGACCCGTCGGCCCCGCGCGGCCTGGCGGGCGCTCACCACCGTGGCCACCCAATGGAAGGCCCGCCCGTGATCACCCTGGCCGACGAAACCCTCCTGCGGCGCGCCGTCGCCCTCGCGGCCCGGGCGGTCGCCCTGGGCGACGCACCGTACGGCTCCCTGCTGGCCGGCCCGGACGGCGCGATCCTCGCCGAGGCGCACAACACGGTGCGGCGCGACGACGACATCACGGCCCACCCGGAGCTGAAGCTCGCCCGCTGGGCGGCCCGCGAACTCGACCCGGACCTGGCCGCGCGCACCACCCTCTACACCAGCTGCCAGCCCTGCGGCATGTGCGCCGGCGGCATCGTCCGCTCCGGCCTCGGCCGGGTGGTCTTCGCGCTCTCCACCGAGCAACTCGTCGAGCTCAACCCGCAGGCGGGCGCCTGGCCGACGGTGGCCCAGGACGGCCCGGCCCTGTTCGACGAGGCGCGCGCACCCCTCGACGCCTACTACCGGCCAGGCCGCTGACGTCGACGCGCCGGGCGGGCACTGGTCAGATGACTAAGCGCTTGCTTAGACTCGGGCGTCCAGTGCAGGCCCGCGCGCCCCCAGGAGACGTCATGACCGCGACCAACCGTCAGATCCGCCTCGCCCGCCGTCCGGTCGGGGAGGTGCGGGCGGAGGACTGGGCACACGGGTCGGAGCCGGTGCCGGCGGCCGGGCCCGGGCAGTTCGTGGGGCGGACGCGGTACGTGTCGCTGGACCCGGCGATGCGCGGGTGGCTCGACGACCGGCCGTCCTACCTGCCGCCGGTCGGGCTGGGCGAGGTGATGCGGGCCGGGTCCGTGGTCGAGGTCGTCGAGTCCGACCACCCGAAGTTCCGCGTCGGCGACCACGTGGTCGGCAGCTTCGGCGTCCAGGAGTACGTGGTCTCGGACGGCAAGGGCGCGCTGAAGGTCGACCCCGCGCTCGCGCCGCTGTCGACGTACCTCGGCGCGCTCGGCATGCCCGGGATGACCGCCTACTTCGGGCTGCTGGACGTCGGGGCGCTCAAGGAGGGCGAGACCGTGGTGGTCTCCGGCGCCGCCGGGGCCGTCGGCAGCCTGGTCGGGCAGATCGCCAGGATCAAGGGCTGCCGGGTGGTCGGCATCGCGGGCGGCCCCGAGAAGTGCGCGCTGCTCACCGGGGAACTGGGCTTCGACGCGGCGATCGACTACCACTCCGAGGACGTCCGCAAGGCGCTGCGCGACCACGCGCCCGACGGCATCGACGTGTACTTCGACAACGTCGGCGGGGACGTCCTGGACGCCGCGCTCACCCGGCTCGCGATGCACGCCCGGGTGGTGCTCTGCGGAGCGATCAGCCAGTACAACAACGAGACCGCCGTGCAGGGCCCGTCCAACTACCTGTCACTGCTGGTGCGGCGGGCCCGGATGGAGGGCTTCGTGGTGTTCGACTACGCGCCCCGCTACCCGGAGGCGGCCCGGGAGCTCGCGGGCTGGATCGGGGACGGCCGGATCAAGGTCAAGGAGCACGTGGTGGAGGGGACGGTGGACGACTTCCCGGCGGTCCTCGGAATGCTCTTCCGCGGGGAGAACACCGGCAAGCTGGTGCTGCGGCTGAGCTGAACTCCGGCCTGAGCCGGGCCCGGTGCGGCGGCGACGGGCGTCCGCCGCCGCCGCACCGGGGGCGTTCAGAGCAGACGCTTGATCTCGCCGCGCGCCCGGTAGAAGCCGCCCGAGGCGGACTCCCGCACCTCGGCGACCAGGTACCGCGCCCCGGCGACCCGGATGTCCTTCGGGAACTGCACCCGTCGGCCCGGGTCGAAGCCCGCCGACACCACCCGCACCCGCAGCCGGGCCCCGTCCTGCACGCACTCGACCTCGATCCCGCCGCCGGGCAGGCCGCCGGTGCCGACGACCACCGTCTCCAGGGCCGTGCCCGGCCGCACCGCCTCCCAGCCCGCGTCGAGCACCTCGGCGGTGGCCGGCAGCGTCCCGGCCTCGGCCGCCCGGACGGCCTGCTCGCTCGCGTCCAGGCAGGCGAGCGAGCCGTCGGTGGTCACCAGGTAGAGCCGGCCGTCCCGGTACTGCATGCTGTACGCGGAGCCGCAGCCGGTGGCGAGCTTCCACAGCCGGGTGCCGTCGGCGGCGAAGCAGTACACCGAGGAGTGGTTGTCCCCGGCGAAGACGTACTCGCCGTCCGGGGAGGCCGCGCAGGAGAACACGGCGGCGTCGCAACGGTAGGCGGCGACCTCGGAGCCGTCCGACTTGCGCAGCCGGTGCACCCAGCCGCGCCCGGTGCCGGCGAACACCTCGTCGGCCTCCTGCCAGCCGAACAGCACCTCGCCCTTCGTCGCGGTGTGCCACACCTGGTCGCCGCCGCGCGCCGCGTAGCGGGCGACGCCGCGCGAGTGGCCGTGGTAGACGCCGTCCGCGTCGCAGCGCACCATCCAGCCGGAGCGGCCCTCGGCCTTGCGGCGCCACTGGAACTCGTCCTCGTGGTCGACGGTGGTCAGCCCGCCGCGTTCGTCGGCGACGCCCAGGACGCCGTCGTGGATGTCGAGCCAGAAGATGTCCACGTCCTCGGCTATCTCGTACGCCACCCGGGGGACCTTGCCGCCCAGGTCGTACACCTTGCCGTCGTCGCAGCCCGCGTAGATCCACCAGTCGTCGGCGACGATGCACTTGACGCCGTCCGGCAGGCCGAACCGGGCGGTGACCTCGCCGTCGTGGGTGAGGGTGTAGACGTCGCCGCGCTCGTTGCCGACCCAGGCGTGCTCCTCGCCGACGAAGACGCCGAAGGCCGGCGAGCCGGAGCGGAACCGCCACAGCAGCGGCGCCTGGTTCGCCGTCGAACGGGTGCTGACGAGCTGCCGCCTGGTCACCGCCCGGTGCTGGCGCACGCCCTGGACGGCCGGCGCGTAGCCCTTGCGGACCTTCTCGCCGATCTTCTTGGCCGCCGACGCGGCGGCCTTCTCGGCGCTCGGGAAGCTGGTGGACTTGGCCTGCCCCTCCTCGCCGATCCGCCCGTAGCGGACCGTCACCGTACTGCCGGCGAGCCGCACCTCGTAGAACTTGTGCGCGCTCCCCTCCTCCTCGGACAGTTCGAGGTAGGTGACCTGCTCTTCCACGGCGACGGACACGACGAAGTCCCCTTTCGGGTTCTCGGGCAACGGAGACGGGAGGCGGGGCGGGGCCTGTTCTCGGCCCCGCTCGCCGACAACCCCCAACCTAGGGCGCGGCACTGACAACGCGTCCCGCCGGGCCGCCCGGAACCCCGCCTCCCACTTGTCGCCTCACGAACCATTCTTCCGCCGTACATCTGGCCGTCGCCCGCCGCGCACGGTAGGGATCGGGTGGCGTTGCTAGAACCGCAGCGCCCGAACTTTCTTGTCCGTGCTCAGACCGCCGGGCCCACCAGCCCGAGCGGCCGTCAGGAGGAAGCTCATGCGGAGTACCCAGCGAGTCCGGCGCAGAGCGATGGCGGGGGCGTCCGCCGCAGCCGTGGTGGGGGCGCTGCTGGCGCTGCCCGGCGGCGTCGCCCAGGCGGCGTCACCCGACGTGGTGATCAGCCAGGTGTACGGCGGGGGTGGCAACTCCGGCGCCCCGTACGCCAACGACTTCATCGAGCTGTACAACCGCGGCACCGCGCCGGTGTCCGTCACGGGCTGGACGGTGCAGTACGCCTCGGCGGGCGGCACGTCCTGGGGGCGGACCACGCTGTCCGGCACGATCGCGCCGGGGCGTTTCCTCCTGGTGCAGGAGGCCGCCGGGGCCGGGACGGGAGCCGCGCTGCCGACGCCGGACGCCACCGGGACCCTCAACCTGGCCGCGACCTCCGGCAAGGTCGCGCTGGTCACCAACGGCACGGCGCTGACCTGCGGTTCGGGCTGCGCGACACAGCCCGGGGTGAAGGACCTGGTCGGCTACGGGTCGGGCGCCAGCTCCGCCGAGGGCTCGCCGACCGGCAACCTGTCCAACGCCACCGCCGCCCTGCGCGTCGGCGGCGGCGCCACCGACACCGACAACAACGCGGCGGACTTCACCATCGGCGCCCCGACGCCGCGCAACTCCGCGTCCACCGGCGGCGGCACCACCACCGGCGCCCGAATACACGACATCCAGGGCGCGGCCCGCACCTCCCCGCTCGCCGGCAGCGCCGTGAGCGCGGTGCCCGGCGTGGTCACCGCCGTCGGGCCCAACGGCTTCTGGTACCAGGACCCGCAGCCCGACAACGACCCCGGCACCAGCGAGGGCGTCTACGTCTACACCGCCGGCGCGCCCACCGTCGCGGTCGGCGACTCCGTCACCGTGAGCGCCACCGTCAGCCAGTACCGCCCCGGCGGCAGCGGCGGCACCACCAACCTGTCGATCACCGAACTCACCGCGCCCAGCGTCACGGTGCTCGCCCACAACGCGCCGCTGCCCGCGCCCACCCTGGTCGGCCCCGGCGGGCGGGTGCCCCCGGCAGCGGTGATCTCCAGCGTCACCGGCGGGGACGTCGAGACCGCCGGGAACTACCAACCCGCCACCGACGGCATCGACTTCTGGGCCTCGCTGGAGGGCATGCGGGTCGAGATCGACAACGCGGCCGTGGTCGGTCCCAGCAACAAGTACGGCGAACTCCCCGTCGTGCCCCAGGGCAGCACCACCCGCACCAACCGGGGCGGCATCCTGCTCCAGGCGGGCGACGGCAACCCGGAGCGGGTGACCCTGGCGAACGCGCTCGCGCCCACCCCCGCCGCCAACGTCGGCGACACCCTGACCGGCGCGACCGTCGGCGTGCTCGACTACTCCTTCGGCAACTTCAAGCTCCAGGTCACCGCGACCCCGGCGGTCACCTCCGGCAACCTCGCCCCCGAGGTCACCGCCGCCCCGACGGCCGGCCAGCTCGCCGCCGCCACCTTCAACGTGGAGAACCTCTCCCCCGCCGACCCGCAGAGCAAGTTCGACGGCCTCGCGGCGGGCATCGTCACCAACCTACGCTCGCCCGACCTCGTCGCCCTGGAGGAGATCCAGGACAACAGCGGCCCCACCGACGACGGCACCACCGCCCCCGACCAGACCCTCGCCAAGCTCACCGCCGCCATCTCGGCGGCCGGCGGCCCGGCCTACTCCTACCGCCAGATCGACCCGGTGGACGGCCAGGACGGCGGCCAGCCCGGCGGCAACATCCGCCAGGTGTTCCTGTTCCGCACCGACCGCGGCCTGAGCTTCACCGACCGCCCCGGCGCCGGCTCCACCACCGCCGACTCGGTGGTCAACAACGGCGGCACGCCCCAACTCGCCTACTCCCCCGGCCGGATCGACCCGACCAACACGGCGTTCAACTCCAGCCGCAAGCCGCTCGCCGGCGAGTTCCGCTGGAACGGCAAGCCGGTCTTCGTGATCGCCAACCACTTCAACTCCAAGGGCGGCGACCAGCCCCTGTTCGGCCGCTACCAGCCGCCCGCGCACCCGTCCGAGACCCAGCGCCACAACCAGGCGACGGCGGTGAAGAACTTCACCGACCAGATCCTGGCGGTGGACCCGAACGCGGCGGTCATCGTGCTCGGCGACCTCAACGACTTCGAGTTCTCGCAGACCGCCGACATCCTCACCGCCGGCGGCTCGCTGACCGACCTGCCGCGCACCCTGCCGCTGCCCGAGCGCTACACCTACGTGTACGAGGGCAACTCCCAGGTGCTGGACCACATCCTCATCTCCGGCGCGCTGGCGGCGAAGCCGTACAGCTACGACATCGTGCACATCAACAGCGAGTTCAGCACCCAGCTGAGCGACCACGACCCGCAGGTCGTGCGGATCCCGCTGCCCTGACGCACGACACCGGCGCGGGGGGGGGGGGGGGGGGGGGGGGGGGGGGGGGGGGGGGGGGGGGGGGGGGGGGGGGGGGGTGGGGGGGGGGGGAAAGAGGGGGGGGGGGGGGGTGGG
>NZ_JBWKEQ010000005.1:8579-50864 GCF_056435365.1 Kitasatospora sp. NPDC043949
GGGTGTCAAGCCCCAGGAGGGGCACAAACCACGGCAGGTCTGGAAAGCCCCTGTTGCCGAAAAAAGCAAACTGTGCGTGTCCCCCCCCCCCCCCGGGGGGGGGGGCCCCCCCCCGCGTTCGCCGTTCAGCCTCCGGCCACGGCGGCCAGCAGGGCGCGCAGGGCCTCGTCGTCACGGATGCCGGCGCCCGCGAAGCAGCCCCCGACGATCCGGCGGTCGCGCCCGGCGAGGTCCGCGAGGCGGCGGCGCTGACCGTCGTCCAGGGCGGTGGTGCCCAGGGCCGCCAGGGCCTCGCCCGCGCCCCGGAGGTCCGACCCGGTCTCGGCCGCACACAGGGCGGCCTCGGCCAGGCGGCCGCGGTCGAGGGCGGCGCCGTCGGTCACCGCGAGGAGGGCCAGCACGGCGGCCGGGGCCTTCACCCGGTCGGCGAGCAGCCCGTCGAGCCTGGCGGTGAGCGGGCGGGCGACCGGCCCGAGGAGGGCGGCGACGCGGGCCGCGCGGACGGCCGTCCGGTCGAACCACGCCCCGTCATCGGCGCGCCGCAGGACGCCGTCCAGGATCGGGACGACCTCGGCCGCGTCCCCGGTGATCCGCCACAGCGCGTCGGCCACCGCCAGGTCGGCCTCCAGCACCGGGGAAGTGTCGGGCACCGGAGAGGTGTCGGGCACCGGGGAAGTGTCGGGCACGCCTCCGGCGCTGAGCGCGGCGCGCAGGGCGGGGGCCAGCGAGAGGGCCTCGGCGCCCAGGCCTGCGGCGGCCCGGGCGGCCTCGGCGACCGCGTACGGGCCGGCCGCGAGCCGGTCGGCGAGTGCCCCGAGCAGCGTCTCGGGATCACCGGTGAGGTCGTACAGCGCCCGGGCCGCCGCGACGGAACCGGGCACCTCCCGCAGCGCGGCGGCAGCGCGGTCACGCTCCGCCGCCGGGCCGTCCACCGCGACGGCCGCGACGACGTCCGCCGCCTCCGGGCGGTGCGGCAGCGCCGCGCACAGCTCGGGCAGAGCCGGGGCAGCCGCGCGACCCCACTGGCGCACCAGGCGGAACAGCTGGTGGTGCTCGTTCCCGCCGAGCTGCTCGGCCGTCAGCCGGACGCGGACGGCAGCGAGCAGCTCGGGGTCGAAGGGGAACGGCGCGTCGGCAGGGGCCCGTTGGCCGGCGGCGGCCTCCAGCGCGCGCGGGCGCCGGCCCAGCGCACGGGCGAGCAGCGGGGCCGCCGTCCGGGGTGCGATCAGGACGAGCGCGGCCAGGGCCTGGTCGGCGGGCCCGTCCTCGGCCTGCGCGGCCCGGGCGGCCAGCGCCGGGGCGGCCTCGGCGGCGGCCGGGCCGAGGTTGCCGAGCAGGTGCACCACGTCGGGGACGGCGACGAGCCGGGCGAGCGCCGGGAGCAGCCGCCGGGGCGCGCTGCGGGACAGCTGGCAGGCGTGGTCGGCCGCCCAGACGGCCTCGGCCCGCACCTCCGGGCGCTCGTCGCGCAGGGCCCGGTCGAGCAGGGCGTAGGCGGCGTCGCGGTCGGCGGGCGTCTCGCGCAGCAGCAGTTCCTCGGTGATCGCGCGCAACGGCTCCCGGCGGTCCAGGTCGTACCGGTCGGCGGCGACCGGGTCGGCGGGCAGCAGGGCGAGGACGGCGGCGTGGTGGGCGCCGGTCCACGGCTCGCCCGCGTCCAACCCGGCGAGGACGGCGGCCAGGCGCAGCGGCGCCGGCGTGTCCTCGCCCAGCAGCGGCCCGGCCTCGGCGGCGGCTGCGGACCGGTCCAACCGGCCGAGGGCGGTGAGCAGTTCACCGCGGACGACGGGGTCGGTCTCGCTCGCCCAGCGGCGGCGCAGCGCGGGCAGGGCGGGCTCGACGGCCCTGGTCTGGCCGACGGCCCAGGCTGTGGCCTGCCGGACGGCGGCGCTCCCGTCCGCCAGCAGCGGCAGCAGCAGCGGGAGCTGGCCGACGACGGCGGCCCGGACGGGAGCGGGCGGGCCCTCCCCGCCGCCCTCCCGCTCCCCGTCCCGCGCTCCGCCCCACTCGCCCTCGCTCTCGGCCAACCCGCCGAGCAGGCCCAGGACTTCGACCGTCCCGCAGCCGGCCGCCGCGATCCGGGCCAGATAGGGGACGGCGTCCGCGCTGGCGGTGTACACCGAGCCCTGGTGGAGGATGCACGAGTAGAGCTCGGCGAGCGCCTCGTCGGCCTGCTCGCCGCCGGCGACGAGCGCGCGCAGCAGGCCGGGCAGGTCTTCGGCGGGTCCGTAGGCGTGCGAGACGGACGCCCAGGGGTGGGCGTCGAGTCCGTCGAGGGCGCGGGCAATGTCCATGGGCGGATCATCGCAGCCGCCACCGACAGCGCTCGGGCGTCCCGCAGTGCTCAGGCCTCCCGGCGGGTCAGGCGTCCCGGCGGGAGGGTCAGGCGTCCCGGCGGGTCAGGCTGAGGGCGGCCAGGGTGAGGGCGACGGCGAGGTAGCCGGCGAGGGTGGCCAGGCAGCCGGCCGCGCCGAGCCGGTCGGTGCCGCCCACGGAGGCGACGGTGCTGCCCAGGCCCTCGAAGACGCTCTGCAGGCCGAACCGGGTGGCGCCGTCACCGAGCGGCGCCAGCAGCATCGGCGAGAGGAAGAACAGGCCGAACAGCACGGCGACGGCGCCCGCGGTGTGGCGCACCAGGAAGCCGAGCGCCAGGCCGAGCAGGGCGAAGACGGACAGGAACACGCCGCAGCCGACGACCGCGCGCGCCACGCCCGGGTCGCCGAGCGACACCGCCAGGTGCTTCCCGGCCAGGGCCCGTCGGCCGAGCAGGAAGGTCAGGAACGCCAGCAACTGCCCGAGCAGCGCCGACGCCCCGCCGACCACCAGCGCCTTGGCCGCGAGCACCTGGCCCCGCCGGGGCACGGCGGCCAGGGTGCTGCGGATCTGGCCGGTGGTGTACTCGCTGGAGGCGGCCAGGGTGCCCAGCGTGCCGATCGCCAGGACGGCGACGTAGAAGCCGCCGGAGAAGCCGTAGCGGACGGGGTCGAAGCGCTCGCGCTGGACGGCCGTCCAGACGTCCCAGTTGTCGGCGGCGCTGCCGTAGTCGATCAGGCCGATGAACAGGGCAGCGGCGAGCGCGACGACGGCGGTGAGCGGGGTCGCGCGGACGCTGCGCAGCTTGACCCACTCTCCGGCCAGCGCGCCTCGGGTGGTGGGGGCGGTCATGTGGTCCTCTTTCCGGACGTAGTGGTGGTGGCCGTCATGCGGTCCGCCTTCCGGACGTACCGGTGGTGGCGCGGTAGTCGACGGCCTCCCCGGTGGCGTCCAGGAACGCCTGCTCCAACGAGGCCTGCCGGACGGTGAGTTCGTGGACGCCGAGGCCGTGCACGGCGGCCAGCTCGCCGATCGCCGCCGGTTCCAGGCCGCCGACGGCCAGTGCCCCGCCGGACTCCTCGGTGACCGGGGCGGCTCCGGCGGCGCGCAGCAGTCGGGCCAGTTCGGCCGGCCGGGCGCAGCGGACCAGGACGTCGGTGCGCGCGTTCTCGGCGAGGAAGTCGGCGGTGGGGCGGTCCGCGAGGAGCCGGCCGCGCCCGATGATCACCAGGTGGTCGGCGGTGGCGGCCGTCTCGCTCATCAGGTGCGAGGAGAGCAGGACGGTCCGGCCCTCGGCGGCCAGGCCGCGCAGCAGGGTGCGGATCCAGTGCACGCCCTCCGGGTCGAGCCCGTTGACCGGTTCGTCGAGCAGCAGGACGGGCGGGTCGCCGAGCAGGGCGGCGGCGATGCCGAGACGCTGCTTCATTCCGAGGGAGAACCGCCCGGCCTTGCGGCGGGCCGCCTGTTCCAGGCCGGTGCGGGCCAACACCTCGCGGACCCGGGCCGGCCCGATGCCGTTGGTGACGGCGATGCCGAGCAGGTGGTGGTAGGCGGAGCGGGCAGGGTGGACGGCGCCGGCGTCGAGCAACGCCCCGACTTCCCGCAGCGGGTGGCGCAGGGCCGCGTACGGCCGGCCGTTGACGGTCGCTCGCCCGCTGGTCGGGGCGTCCAGGCCGAGGATCATCCGCAGCGTGGTGGACTTGCCCGAGCCGTTCGGCCCGAGGAAGCCGGTGACCTGTCCCGGCCGGACCGTGAAGGTCAGCCCGTCCACGGCGACGGCGCCGCCGTAGCGCTTGGTGAGGTCGCGTACCTCGATCATCGTGGTGCCTTTCCGGGTCTCCTGGTCGGCCGAGGGGGCCGATGCGGGCTCCACGCTCCCGCCCGGGCCCGGGGCGGGGCGTCCCGCCGTGGGCGGAAATCACGACGTTCGGCGGGGGCCGGCCTCTGCCCGTGGTCGTAGGCCCACAGGGCGATGCCGGGCGCGGGGGCCGCCGCTAACCTGGGGAAATGCCCTGTGCTCCGCATCCGCCGGTGACCAGGAGGCTGCGCCCGGGCCACTGGGTCGCGGTCGACCTGACGGTCTCGCTGGCCCTGACCGTGCTCACCTGGTTCCGGGTGCTGGACGCCTACCGGGTGTTCGACCCGCACCACCGCGGCTACCCGAAGCCGACGTCGGCGGAGCTGGTGACGGTGCTGGTGTGTGTGGTGGCGGTGGGCGCGACCGCCGGGCTGCGCCGGCTCGCGCCGACGGCTGCGGCCGGGGTGGTGTTCGCCGCCTGGGCAGTGGTGGTCGCGGTGGCCGGGCAGCTGACGATCGCCAACCTGGCCGGGTTCCTGGTGGTGGTCGCGGCGGCGATGGTCGTCTACCTGGTCGCGGCCGCCGGGCCGATGCGGCTGGGTCTCACCGTCCTGGCGTTCGGCCTGGTCGGGGCCGGGCTGAGCCGGTTCGGGTCGCGGGAGCTGTGGAACAACCTCGTGCTGTCCGCGCTGGGGGTCGTCACCGCGTGGGCGCTCGGCTGCGCGGTGGCCCGCTACCGGGCGTACGGCGCCGAGTTGCGCCGACACCAGGTCGACCTGGCCACGGCGGAGCTGGCCGAGGAGCGGATCCGGCTGGCCCGGGAGCTGCACGACGTGATCGCGCACAGCATGAGCGTGGTCAACGTCCAGGCCGGGTACGGTCGTTTCGTGATCGGGCGGGATCCGGCGCAGGCCGAGCAGGCGCTGGCCGCGATCCAGGCGGTGAGCCGGGACGCGATGGTCGAGATGCGCGGCCTGCTGACCGTCCTGCGCGGCGCCGACGGGGCCGGGCTCGCGCCCGCGCCCCGGCTGGCCGATCTGGACCGGCTGGTGGCGAGCAGCGCCGAGGCCGGGGTGCGGGTGGAGCTGCGGGTCGGCGGCGTGGTCCGGGAGCTGTCCGACGGGGTCGAGCTGTCCGCGTTCCGGATCGTCCAGGAGGCGCTGACCAACGTGGTGAAGCACGCGCACACGGCCGAGGCGCGGGTCGCCGTGGAGTTCGAGGAGGAGGCGCTGGTGCTGGAGGTGAGCGACGCCGGGCGCGGCGGGCCGGTCGGGGTCGGCGGGCACGGACTGGCGGGGATGGCCGAGCGGGTCGGGCTGTACGAGGGCCGGTTGGAGGTCGGGCCGCTGCCGGGCGGCGGGTTCCGGGTGCGTGCCGTGCTGCCGCTGGCCGACCCGGGCGGGCGGGAGACCTCATGACGGGAGACGTCGTGACCGGGGCGCCCGTCGGCCCGCCGATCCGGGTCGTGGTGGCCGACGACCAGACCCTGGTGCGGGCGGGTCTGGCCGGGATCGTGGCCGCCGCCGAGCCGGCGAGCGCCGCGCCCGGCGGCGGCGAGCGGGATCGAGTCCTGCGCGCCGTCACCGGGCGGGAGTTGGAGGTGCTGACGCTGATCGGTCGCGGGTTGACCAACGCCGAGATCGCCGAGCAGCTGTCCGTCAGCACCGGGACGGTCAAGACGCACGTCGGCCACCTGCTGGCCAAGCTCGCCGCCCGGGACCGCGTGCACCTGGTGATCACCGCCTACCGCGCAGCCCTCGTCGAATCCTGACGGCCGCCCGCCCCAGGAGCCCTGGGGCGGACCGTGGACGGGACCGCGCCTCAGACCGCGCCTCAGACCGGCCTCAGACCGGCCGGAGGGTCAGCGCGAACTGGGGCAGCGCGAGGAGCAGCACGGCGGTACCGGCCTCGATCCAGCGGTACTTCGCCCGGATGATCGCGCTGGTCCCGGCCAGCGAGGACAACAGCGCCCCCACCGGATCACGGCCCCCGAGCTCGAAGACACGGCGCAGCCGGTCCACCCCGGCACCCGGCGCGATGTGCCCGAAGTAGGCCGGGCTGGCCGGGGCCTGCCGCTCGCCCTTCCGGTACCGGGGAACGAGGGCGGCCACGAAGCAGGCGACGGCCAGCAGCGCGCTCGCCACCGCGCTCCACCACAGGAACGGCACCGCCCAGTCCCGGGGCCCGGATCCGCCGCCGCTCCCGCCCCCGCCCAGCGGGATGAACACCCCGAGGACCGCACCGGTGAACGCCAGGAACACGGCGGCCTTGGCGTCGGCCCGGGTGAGCTCCATGCTGTTGGCGGCCACCAGGCGCTCGATCGCCGCCACCGCCGACGGGCTCGGGGCGGCGTCCGAGGCGGCGGTAGAGGCGGCGGTCGGTGCGGTCGGCGCCCGGCCGCCGGGTATGCCGGCGGCGGTCACACCGGGCTCCCGTTCGCCACGCCGCCCGCCCAGCCGTTGGCCTGCGAGCGGATCTTGACGAACTCCGGCCCGGCGCCCTGCGGCCCGGGGCCCGGCACCCGCCGTCCGAGCGCGATGAGGCGGTCGCGCAGCATCCGGGACAGCTCCTGCCTCTCCTGCTCGCTCAACTTGCCGAGCATGAGAGCCAGTTGGTCCTGCCAGGTGGTCTCACCCCGGAGCAGTTCGGCATGGCCGACCGCCCAGTCCAGGACCTCCCGGACCTGGTCCGGGTGTCTGGCCAGCCAGAGTGCCGCGAGCGACACCGGGCCCTCCTGAACGGCCCGGCGGCAGAACGCGTACTCGTCCTCGCTCTTGTCCATCCAGTTGTAGGGCACGTCGGCCCCGTCCGGTTCCCCGAGCCGCAGTTCGGCGTCGTGCTCCCGGGCGGACACGTCCGTGACGCGGTAGCCGAGGCCGCAGTGCGGCAGGAGGTGGGGCGTCGCGAGGTAGTGCATCAGCTCGGCCTCGGTCAGCCCGTGCCCGGCGGTGGCGAACTGCTCCTTGAGCTGGCGCAGACGCTGTTCCAGATCCTTGCGGACCGGCAGCCAGCCCCGCACGGTCCGCGCCCGCACGACGTTCACGGCGTCGTGCACCCACCACAGGACGTGGACGTCCACCGACTTCGTGCCGTACGGGGTCGACAGGCCGACCGCCCGGGTCCCGGACCGCTCGTCCAGCTCGACCAGGTACGCCTCGTCGAATCCGCGCAGGCCCGCCCGGACGGCCACCGGGCCCTCCAGGTCCGGGTCCTCGTCGGCGCGGGCGCGGCGGCGGTGGCCCACCTGGTGGTAGAGCCCGTCCCGGTCCAGCAGGACGAGCGCGCGGTCGCGCCGCCCGGACCAGCGGTGGCGCAGGATCTCCCGCCACGGCGCCTGGGTCGCGCGGGCGTAGACGGGCGGATCACTGTCGGCGGTCATCGGGCTCCTCCATCGGCAGGGGCGGGCCGGTACGGCTGCGGTTCGCCCCGGCGCCAGGCGTCCAGGGCGTGCTGGGCGATGTGCCGTCCGGCCAGGTCGGGGTTGTCGTCGCCGTCGATCTCGACGAACAGGCGCATTTCACCGAGGCTCATCTCCTGGGCGAGCGCGGTCAGCAGCGTTTCCACGGCGGCGCGCAGCGGTTCGTTCCAGACCGCCGAAGCGCACCAGGAGAGCAGTGCGCTGCGCGTCTCGCCGAAGAGGTCGTCGTCGTTGAGCGAGAGCCGGATGAAGGTGATCACGGTGTCGGTGAACTCGCCGACGGTGATCAACTGGGCCTGGAACCAGGCGCGGTCCCACAGCAGTCGGGGGAAGGTCCGGAGCGCGAGTTCGGCCCCGCGCCCCGGGCGGTCCGTCCAGTCCATCAATTCGCGCAGGACGACCGGCTGGTTACCTGAGGCGAAGAGCTCCCACAACGCCGCGTCGACGGCTGTGGCGACCGCCCTCTCGTCTCCCTCCCGCCCCCGGTAGCACCCCCGCAGCAGCGACAGCGCGAGCTCCGGGCGGGACGTCCCGAATTCCTCGCCGCAGGCGTAGGCGACCGTGGACCGCGCCTGCCAGCCGACCTCGTGGCTCCAGTTCCTCAGGCGGTACTTGACCTCTCCGGCCAGCACCGGGTCCAGCGCCGCGATGCCCAGCGCGAACGCGGCGGTGCGGCGGCTGCGTTGACGGTCGGACCGGGCCAGCTTGACGATGTCGCGCAGGGCGCGCCGGCCGCCGCCCCAGCCGGCGGCCAGTCCCATCACCCGGCCCAGGGGCGCGGCCAGTTCGGGGTCCGTACCCGGGACGGCGTCCATCCACTCGGTCAGCAGCCCGGACAGCTCGCCGTACTGCCGCCAGACGTGCCGCAGCACCGTCTCGGCCTGGCGGTGCCGGGTGAAGCGCACCGGTTCCACCGTGTAGGTGTAGCGGGAGGTCGCCCGGATCTCGCCGGGCGCGCACTCGGCGCGGACGGTCGCCAGGAGTTCGTCCAGTGACCGCCGGAAGACGAACCGCGGGTTCGGGCGGGGGGCCTCCCGGCTCACCCCACCGGTCTGGCCGTCGTCGCCGCCCGTCGGCAGGACGGCGTCGAGACGGCCGTCGGCCAGCTTGAGCAGGCGGTCGGCCTCGTCCCGGACGATCCGGTGGTCGAGTCCTTCGAAGACGCTGGTCGCCAGCAGAAAGGCGAGTCCGTCCGGGTCGTCGCGCAACTTCTTCAGCAGGTCGGGGACTTCCTTCTCGGCGAGGAAGCTGAGCCGCCTGCGGAGATCGGCGAGGTCGGGGCCCTCGTCGCCGGCCCTGGCCACCTCGGCGACCAGTTCGGCGACCTGGGCGGGGACCAGTTCCGACGCCAGGAGGTCGTCCAGCCCCGGCCGCAGCCGCTCCAGCAGGTGTCGGCGCCGGTCGGGGTCGGGGACGGCAGCCTCCAGACGGGCCTCGAAGACCGCGCCGGGCGGCGGGGGCACGCAGCGCACCGGGGTGAGGTCCAGGTCGCGGGCGAGGCTGCGGAGCAGGTCCGGGTCGTGCGGCAGCATGACCACCATGCGCGCGTTCGCGTCCGCCAGCAGGCGGCGGAGGTTGGCGACCACCGCCGGGCCGAGCTGGAGGGTGGGCAGCAGGCCGTGCACCAGGTACCCGCGGGCCTCGGCGTCGCGGGGGCGCCAGGTGGACAGGTCCTCGTCGCTGTCGAGCGCGCGCAGCTTCGTGCTGTGCCCGCTGTGCTGGAACAGCAGGTTGAGGGCCGCGGTGCGGCGCCCGGTACCGGGCTCGCCCGCCAGGAACAGCAGGCCGGTGTCCAACTGCCGCAGTGCCGACGGGAACCACTCGGGCCGGGCGAAGCCGGCCCGCGCGTCCAGGATCTCCAGTGCGGAGATCGGACCTTCGTGCGCCTCCACGTGCGGGCCCCCCGGGGCGGACGTCGCGCCGGCGTTCTCGACGCGCTGGTCCCCGTGCACCGCGCCGGTGTTGATGTTGCCGTTCGGGGCGTAGATGACATAGCGCCGGTCGGGGAAGTCCCGGTCGAGGTCGGCCAAGTCGTCGGCGTCGTCCGGGTCCGGATATCCGGACGCGGTCTCGTCCCGGTCGGGCGTCGGGTCGCCGGGGCGGTCGCCGGACGGGCCGCCGCCGGACGCGCCGTCGGCGGAGGCCCGGTCCTCGGCGCTCACCGGCGGCGCTCCTTCTTGTCACCGTGGAAGGTGTCGCCCTGGTTGCCGTGGACCGTACCGGCTTTGTGGCCCGCCACGTAGTCGCCCCCGAAGGAGTCGCCACGCACGAAGTCGCGCCCGGCGTAGTCGCCGCGCACCTTGGTGACCTGCTGGTCGCCTTCCACGTTGCTGACGTGCTGGCCGCCGTGCACCGTGCCGCCGCCGTTGACGTTTCCGCGGTCGGCCCGGTAGCTCACCGGCCCGCTCCCCACGCGACCACCGTCCGCCTGCCCGGCCGCCGGCTCCGCCGCCGCGGCCTGCGCCCGCTCGCGCTCCCCGACCACGGTGTCGCCCAGGATGCGGCGGTCGTAGAGGTTGCCCGAGGGCGCGGGTACGTACAGCCAGGCCCGCTGGTCGAACCGCTTGCCCTCGACGGTGGCCGGCACCTCGATGAAGTGGTCGGGGTGGCGGCCGGTGAATCCGCCCGCCACCGCGTCGTCGTAGCAGCGGTCGGACAGGATGGCGGCGACCTGGGTGATGCTCTCGTTGGAGGCGGCCAGCATGGCCTTCACCGGGCGGGAGTCGAGCAGGCGGTGGGTGTCGTTGCGGGGCGTGCCGTTGCCGTCGAACTCGCCGCCGGAGTCGGGCAGCGGCCCGATGTGGAGGCTGACCCGCAGCCGGATCCGCACCGTCCCGACCGAGTTCACGTTGAACTCGGTGAGCACCTCCTGGAGGGTGTGCAGCCACGGGTGGATCAGGAACGGCATCCATGCCGGGTCGAAGCCGAAGACGTAGCCGTCGCCGGTGGAGGCGGGGAACCGGCGACCGTGCCAGACCTCGGCGAGCCCGGCGCGCTCGAAGGACCACTGGAGGACCTGCGGGACGGCCTGGCTGATCATGCCGTGCTCGATGGCCGGGTAGCCGGTGAAGTCCTTGGCGTCGACGGCCACGATGCCCCGGTACGGCGGCAGCTGGCGGCTCCGGCTGTAGGGCAGGGCGCTGGCCTCGGGCATCGGCTGGTCGGACTGCGACATCTGTGCTCCTTGTGGTTCCGGTGCGGACCGTGTGCCCCAAGCTTCGCGAGCGCGCGCCGTGCGGTGTGCTCGCTCAGTGCGGAAACCTGGTGACGCCCGTCACACGAACTGACGTGGCATCAGTCGTGCGGCGGACCTTCCGAACGGACCGGCGCCGCGTCAGTCACGCGCCCCGTGGGCCACCCGCCGGAGCGCGGACAGGTCGCCGATGACGATGGACTTCCGTCCGGCGTGGACCTGGTGGGAGCCGAGTTCGGCCAGGCCCGCGGTGACGGTGTTCCGGGACACCCCGAGGTGCTGGGCCAGTTCGTCGCGGGTCAGGGCGAGTTCCGTGCGCCGCCCCGGCAGCCCCGCCGGGTCCGCGGAGACATCGGCCAGGGTGGCCAGGGCGCCCGCCAGCCGGGCCACGATGTCGCCGCCGCTGCGGGCGAGGTCCGACTCCCGCAGCCTGCCGATGGCGTAGCGGACCATCACCGGGAACAGGTCCCGGTCCGTGACGAACCGCAGGAACGCGGCCTTGGCGAGGACCGCGACCGTACAGTCCGAGATCGCCTGGACGCTCGCCGAACGGACCCCGTCGTCCAGCACGGCCACCTCGCCGAGCAGTTCACCGGGGCCGCGGAACGCCAGCAGTCTGACGTCTCCGGTGCGCTCCCGCCGGGTCACCTTCGCCACCCCGCTCAGCAGGGCGAGCACGTGCGTTCCGGGCTCCGCCTGGCGCAGCAGGGTGGCGCCGATCGGATGCCGGCGCTCGAAGGCCTCCGCCAGCATGCTGTTCCAGCTCGCTTCGCCCATGAGTCGGCGCAGGGCCTGACCCAGGGGGTCCGCCGTTCGGCCGTGATCGTTCATGCGCTGACCTTAGGAGGCGCCACGGCGGGTGCGCAGACGGATGCGGTCTCCCGCCGGAATTTCCCTTGGGCGCCCCGGTGGTGGCGGTCCCCGGGAGGGGGGTGGTCCGGTCGGGGCCGGCGCAGGAGGCGCCGCTGTAGCACGAACTCGTCTTTCGGGGTGCGGCATTGGCGAAGAAACCCTTCGCATGAGCGAATCCGGGGCGGGTTGGCGGTGCGGGCGGGGCGGGGCGAGAAGCCTGGTGGCGGGACGGCGGCCGGCCGGGGCTGAGACTGGTGTGCGAGATGTCCGGAATGTCCGGCACGGCAGGACAAGTCGGCTGTACAGCTGGATTCTTGAACTTCCGTCAGGATTGTCCTGAACTTGGCTATGCTGCATCACCATGCCTCCGGCGCCGGCCGTCGCCCGTCCCCGTACTGTTCCGATCGTTTGAGGATGCCGAGAATGCTTCGAGCTGGATCATCACCCGCCAGACGGCCGTCCGCGCCCCTGCTCGGGTGGCTGCTGCCCACCGCCGTGATGGCGGCGGCCGTGGCGGCCGCCGCGGCGGTGGTGTCCGCCGGGGTCCGTGCGGAGGTGCTCTGGTGCGGGGCGACGGGCACGGTGCTGGTGGCCGTGGTGGCCGCCGAGTCGGCCCGCCGGGGGCGTGCGCTGGCCGCGTTGCGGGAGCAGCACGCCCGGCAGGTGGGCGAGTTGCAGCGGCGGCTGGCCGGCCAGGAGGCCGAGGCCGTGCGGCTCGCGAAGGAGGAGCTGCCGAGGCTGGTGGCCCGGGCCCGGTACGGCGCGTCGATGGACAGCCTGGCCCGGTCGTACCAGGTGCGCGATCCGCTGGCCGCGCCGAAGTTCCGGGGCGCGCTGGAGTCGGTGGTGCGCGGGATCATCGTCGCCGTCGACGACGAGGTGAACCGGCGCGACTCCGCCGAGCGGGCCTTCGTCAACATCGCCCGCCGGGTGCAGGCGATCATCCACCGGCAGGCCAAGGACCTGCGCGAGATGGAGGACCGGCACGGCAACGATCCGGCGGTCTTCGACGACCTGCTGCGCCTGGACCACGGCAACGCGCTGACCGGCCGCCTCGCCGACAGCATCGCCGTCCTGTCCGGCGCCCGCCCCGGCCGTCAGTGGACCAGGCCGGTGGCGCTCTACAGCGTGCTGCGCGGCGGCATGTCGCGCATCCTGGAGTACCAGCGGGTGGACCTGCACCCGGTGGCCCAGGTGTCGGTGATCGGACCGGCCGTCGAGCCGCTGATCCACGCCGTCTCCGAACTGCTCGACAACGCCACCCGCTACTCGCCGCCGCACACCCACGTGCACCTGAGCGCCGCCGAGGTGCAGAGCGGCATAGCGATCGAGATCGAGGACGGCGGCCTCGGCCTGACCGACGAGGCCCGGATCCGCGCCGAGCGCAGCCTGCGCGAGGCCCAGGTCTCCAAGGACCTGGACGACCTCACCGAGTCGCCCCGGCTGGGCTTCGCGGTGGTCGGCCGACTGTGCCAGGCGTACGGCTTCCAGATCTCGCTGCGCCGCTCCGCCTACGGCGGCGTCCGGGTCGTGCTGGTGGTGCCGCAGGAGTTGGTCACCACCGCGCCCCCGACCGGGCGGGCGCACGGGATCGGCGCGTTCTCCGGCCCCCGGCCGCTCCCGGCGAACCCGCCCAAGTCGGCGGCCCCGTGGGGGGCGCGGGCGGCGGCGACCGGCGTGACGGGGCCGTCCGTCGGACCGTCCATCGGGCCGTCCTTCGGGGCGCCTGGCCCGTGGGCGCCGAGCGGGCCGGGCCCGGGGGACGACGAGGTGGTGGTGACCGAGCGCACCGCGAACGGCCTGCCGCAACGGCGGCGGCGCCCGCCCACCCCCCGGGCGGGCTACCCCGGATCGGCCCGGACCGCCGGACAGTACGGCAACCCGGCCTCGGGGCCCGCCGCGGGCCCCGCCCCGGGGACGGGAGGGCGTCACGCCAAGGAGCCGGTACAGCCCGGCCTCTGGCTGGAGGCGTTCACCGAGGGGATCAACGGCCATGGGCCGGCCGCGAGTTCGGCCGGTCAGACCAATGAAGAGACGGCAGGGAAAGGCGAGCAGTGATTCCGCACCGCAGCAACATGGACTGGATCCTCAAGGACCTCGCAGACAGCGTGCCGTACATCCGCCACATCGTCGTGCTCTCCGGCGACGGCCTCCGGATCGCCCAGCACGGCACCGATCCGGACACCGCCGACCGGCTCGCCGCCGCCTGTGCCGGGCTGCAGAGCCTGGCCGCGGCGGTGGGGCAGGAGTTCCCGCACGGCGACGGCTCGATGCGGCTGGTGGTGATCGAGGTGGACGGCGGCTTCTTCTACCTGATGGCGGCCGCCTCCCGCGCGTACCTCGCGGTACTCGCCGACGAGGGGGTCGACGCCGGGCTGGTGGGCCAGCAGATGCGCGACCTGGTCGCCCGGATCGGCGAGCACCTGGCCACTCCCCCGCGCAACCCCGAGGTGGTCGCGTGAACCGGCCGGAGCGTCGGACGCAGCGGCGGCCGGTGCGCCGTCCCGGTCCCGACCGCGACAGGGACCGCGACCGCGACCGCCTGACCCGGCACCGCGGAGTGGGCACATGAACGAGCACAGCGAGGCGGGCACATGACGACGGCCGACCAGGACGGGTGGGACGGTCCCGACCCCGCCCGCCTGTACGTGATCACCCGCGGCCGCAGCGGCCCGGCCGGACCGGGCGTCTTCGACCTGGTCACCCTGATCGTCTCCCGCGCGGAGCCGACGCCCACCATGCAGCCCGAGCACGCGGCCATCCTGCGGCTGTGCCGCTCGCCGCTCTCGGTGGCGGAGGTCTCCGCCTACCTCGAACTGCCCACCAGCGTCGTCACCGTGCTGCTGGCGGACCTGCTCGACGACGGGCGGATCGAGGCCCGCGCCGCCGTCCCCAAGGCGGAACTTCCCGACCGTGCCCTGTTGGAGGCGGTGATCCATGGACTTCAAAGGCTCTGACACGGTGGTCGGGCCGGCCGCCTCGGACCTGCTGCCGGACTCCGTCGCGATGGCGGTCAAGGTGGTGATCGTGGGCGGCTTCGGCGTCGGCAAGACGACGCTGGTCGGCTCGGTCAGCGAGATCCGCCCGCTGACCACCGAGGAGACCATGACCCAGGCCGGGGTCGGCGTGGACGATCCCACCGGGGTCGAACGCAAGACCTCCACCACGGTGGCGATGGACTTCGGCCGGATCAGCATCAGCGACCAGCTCGTGCTGTACGTGTTCGGCACCCCCGGGCAGGAGCGGTTCTGGTTCCTCTGGAACGGCCTGTTCGAGGGTGCCCTGGGCGCGGTGGTGCTGGTGGACACCCGCCGGCTGGAGGTCAGCTTCGAGGTGATCGGGCGGCTGGAGGACCGCGGCGTGCCCTTCGTGGTGGCCGTCAACGACTTCCCGGAGGCGCCGGCGCACCCGGTCGACGAGCTGCGGGCCGCCCTCGACCTGCCGCCCGAGGTGCCGATCGTGGCCTGCGACGCGCGCAGCCGCGAGTCCAGCCGGGACACCCTGATGACCCTGATGCGGTACCTGTACGAGCTCGCGGTCCCGCCCACCCGCTGACGACCGCCCGCCCGGGGCCGCCCGCGCACCCCGCCAGCCGAACCCCCCGTCCGCCCCGCCGACCCCACCCGACCCCGGAGAGCCCGTGAGCACCCCGTTCCCCGATGACGCCGCCCCCACCCCGCCGCCCGGCTGCCCGGCCCACGGGCGCGCCCTCGAACCGTTCGGCCCCGGCGGCGTCCGGCGCCTGTACGGGCCGGAGGCCGAGGCCGACCCGGCGGGCCTGTACGAGAAGCTGCGCGCCGAACACGGCGAGGTGGCCCCGGTCCTGCTGCACGGGGACCTCCCGGCCTGGCTGATCCTCGGCCACGGCGCGAACATCACCGCGATGCGCTCGCCGTCCCTGTTCTCCCGCGACTCCCGCCTCTGGTCGGCGTTCCGCGACGGTGACGTCCCGATGGACTCGCCGCTGATGCCGGTGATCGCCTGGCAGCCGCTGTGCGTGTTCGCGGACGGCGAGGAGCACCGGCGGCTGCGCGGCGCCGTGCTGGACGGCCTGAACCGCTTCGACCGGCGCGGCGTGCGCCGCCACGTCCGGCGGTTCACCACCGAGCTGGTCCAGGTGGTCGGGCAGACCGGCCGGGCCGAGCTGGTCACCCAGTTCGCCGAGCACCTGCCGATGCTCGTCATGACCCAGCTGCTCGGCATGCCCGACGAGTACGGACCACAGCTGGTGAACGCCGCCCGGGACCTCATGAAGGGCACCGAGACGGCCATCGCCAGCAACGAGTACGTGGTGGCGAGCCTGCGCCGGACGATGGCCGCCAAGCGCGAGGACCCGGGCGGTGACCTGGTCACCTGGCTGATGGAGCACCCGGCCGGGCTGACCTACGACGAGGTGATGGAGCACCTGCGGGTGGTGCTGCTCGCCGCGAACGAGACCACCGTCAACCTGATCGCGGACACCCTGAAGATGGTGCTCACCGACCCCCGGTTCCGCGCCCACCTGTCCGGCGGTCAGATGACCCTGGGCGAGGCGCTGGACCAGGTGCTGTGGGACTCCCCGCCGATGTCGCTGGTGGCCGGCCGCTGGGCGACCGTCGACACCGAGCTGGGCGGGCAGCAGATCAGGGCCGGTGACCTGCTGCTGCTCGGACTCGCGGCCGGCAACGTCGACCCGGTCGTCCGGCCCGACCTGGCCACCCCGCTGTACGGCAACCGCTCCCACCTCTCCTTCGGCGCCGGCCCGCACGAGTGCCCCGGCCAGGACATCGGGCGCTCCGTCGCCGAGGCCGGGATCGACATCCTGCTGACCCTCCTGCCGGACCTTCGGCTCGCCGTGCCGGAGGAGGAGCTGACCTGGACCTCCGCCTGGATCTCCCGGCACCTGGTGGAGCTGCCGGTGGAGTTCACCCCGCGCGAGATCGAGCCGCACCCCGACTCCAAGCCGGTCGACGCCCCGGAGCCGGCGGCCGTCGCCGCACCCGAACCCGCGCCGGCGGAGTCGCCGGCGGTGGAGGAGGCGGTGGAGGAGGCGGAGGCACCGGCCGCCGTACGGATCCCGGCGCAGCGCCGCGGCTGGTGGCGGGCGTTGACCGGCCTGTTCCGGCGCTGACGGCCCGTCCCTAACGACGGTCGCTGCGGGGCCGCTGCAGGGTGAAGGTGTCGACCGGGGTGAGGTCCCCGTGCGGGCCGTCGAAGGTGTAGTACGTCACCCGCATCCTGGTCAGACCGCCGCGCCGGTCGCCGGGGTCGACGTCGAAGGCCGCGAAGCCGTGGGTGTGCTGCCGGTCCTGGACGGCGGCCCACGGGGCGTCCTCGGTCAGCCACACGGACTGCCGGTACGGGGCCGGCGGGCGCGGCGCGTCCTCCAGGGCGACGACCACCCGGCCCTTGGGCTCCCCGAACAGGTCGTCCTGGGTGGTGGCGGCGTTGCCACCGGCGCCGATGACCATGTGGACGGTGCCGCGGCCGGTGTCGACCGTGTGGAGGTCGGTGTCGGACGGCACCGGGGTGCGGGTGTCGTTGGGGAGGGTCCCGCGGACGGGGTGGGAGCGCTCGTAGTAGTGCTCGTGGCCGCTGACCACCAGGTCGACCCCGTAGGCGTCGAACAGCGGGCCCCAGGCCTCGCGGATACCGAGGTCGCTGCCGGCGCCGTGCTGCGAGCTGGAGATCATCGGGTGGTGCATGCAGACCACGATCCAGTCGATCGCCCGGCTGCTCCGCGCCGAGCGCAACTCGCGCTCCAGCCAGCGCTGCTGGGCCCCGCCGGAGTAGCCGCGCAGATAGTGGTCGCCGCTGTCCTGGATGGCCACGTCGTCGTTGGCCAGGCTGATGAAGCGCACCGAGCCGACCGTGAAGGCGTACCACATGCCCCGGGTCTCCGCGTCGTCGGCGGCCGCGGAGTCGGGCAGTTCGAAGTAGGTCTGGTAGCCGAGGGCGCCGATCGGGCCGTTGCCGGCCTCGTTCTCGCCGTTGCCGGCGCAGGGCATCCAGGGGCGCAGCCGGGCCGAGCGGCTGTTGTTGATGAACCAGTCGGCCCAGGTCAGCGTGCGGCTCTGGCCGTGCCGGCCGCTGTAGGAGGCGTAGCAGAGGTCGCCGTTGACCAGGTTGAACAGCGGGCCGACGCGTTCGACGGCGGCGACGATGTCGGCGGAGTGCGGGGTGCCGACCTGGCTGCTGGTGAACACCGGGTACTTGCCGAGCGGTGACGGCATGCCGTCGGGGAAGACCACCTGGCGGCGGAGGTTGGGGGTGGCCTGGTCCCCGAAGCTGGTGAAGGTGAAGGGCGCCCGGCCGCGCGGGGCGGTGGTGAAGGAGCCCGGCTCGGGGCTCGCGCCGTCGTGGCCGGCGGTGTAGAGGTAGGTGGTGGCGGGGCGCAGGCCGGTGAGGCGGGCGTGGTGGACGTACACCTCCTCCTTGCCGAGGGCGTCCCGGTAGGTGCGGGTCTGCGCCTCGACGACACGGCCGAGGCCGCCGTCCGGCGAGCCGAGCCGGACCTGCGGGCGGCGCACGGACTGCGGGGTGATCCAGGAGACCGTCATGTCGGCGGACGGGTCCGTGCCGAACTGCAGGTGCAGCCCGCTCACGCTGGGCGCCCCGGTCCGGTGCGGGGTGGACCGCAGCAGCGGGCTCGCGGCGGGCCCCGCCTCCCGGCCCGCGTCCGGGCTTGCCTCCGGGTCCGCCGCCGCGGCCGGCTGGGCGGCCGCACCGCCCGCGACCAGCGCGGCGCCGGCCGCGGATGTGCCCTTGAGGATGGACCTGCGTGCGATCGTCATGGAGCTCCGCCTGCCGAGTGGGGGTGTCGACCCGGAGCACTGTACAGACATGTGCATGCGGAAACGATCGATATGACGGACGGTCACCACCGGTACGACGGAGGGCATGCGTCGGCCCCGGCGGGGGTCGGGGGCTCCGCCGGGGCCGGGCGCAGGGAGTCGGGCGCAGGGTGTCGGGCGCAGGGTGTCGGGCGCAGGGTGTCGGGCGCAGGGCCCGGGGTCAAGCGCCGGGGATCAGGGGCACTGCTTCCAGGCGAGGTGGTAGACGGTGTTGATGCTGCCGTCCGTCGAGTCCATGGTCATGAAGCTGGTGGTGCTGTTCGGGTCCGAGCTGCCGGCGCCGACCCGCAGTTCGGTGTTGATGTTGAAGTTGCGCTCCTCGCCGCAGGGGGCGAAGACCAGGGCGGCGACGTCGACGGTGTCGGTCGCCTGCCAGTTGTCGTCCTTGGGGCCGCTGAAGTGGTGGCTCAGCTGGACGGTCACGGGGTCGCCCTGGAAGTAGTAGCCGGCCTGCTGGGTGCCGGTCGCGCCCTTCTCCAGGTGGGCGAAGCCGCGGTAGTCGGCGGAGGCGATCGCGTAGGTGAAGCCCTGGGGGACGTGCACCCGCAGGTTGAGCTGACAGTTCTTCCGGAAGTCGGTCGGCTTCGAGCCGACCCCCACCTGGGCGAGGTAGCTGCTGTAGGTCACGGTGAAGGCGGTGTTGTCCGGGGAGACGGCCACGGCGGCCGTCCCCGCCGGGCAGCCGGAGCCGTTGACGGTCGCGACGTCGATGACGATCCGATCCGGCGGCGTCGGGAGCGCGCCGGAGCCGAGGGTCGGCGAGGCGAACAGGGTTGCGGCGATTCCGGTCGTGGCCAGTACACGGAGCAGCATGGGCTTCCCCTTCGATCGTCCACGGAGCCGGGGCCGGCGCGTTGGCGCTCCTAGCGCGGTGACGTTCCGAGCGCGTTGGCGGTCCGAGCGCCTTGGCACTTCGAGCGCGGCCCCGAAATTGACATGACTATGTCACCACACCCGGGGTGTCCGCGTACAGGGGGTGACGCGCCTCCCGGGTGACCTGCGGGCGACGAGCAGCAGCTCACCCTCGCCCGCGAGCCGGCCGTCGAACCGGCTCCCGGACAGCCCGACATCGACCTGATCCTCGGCACCCGCGCCCACATCCCGCAGGCCTACGAGAAGATCGGCGACACCTGGACGGTCTACGGCCTCGGCGACCAGCTCGCCGGGCACATGGTCACCTACGACGGCGCCGAGGACCCGCGCGGCAACTGGAGCTCCCTCACCCGCTTCACCGTCACCCCGCCCGCCGGGCCGAGGCTGCGCCGGACGGTGGGCCGGGCCGAGTTCGTCCCGCAGATCACCGACCTCGGGCCGCCCTACCGGGTGCTCAACCTGCGCGAGGCCGTCCGCCGCGACCCCGGCCGCGCCGACTACGCCCGCGCCCTGGAGCACATCCGCTCGGTGGTGCTCGGCCGGGACGCGGGCGCGGCGGAACTCGCCCTGGCGCCGTAGAGCGGAGAAACCGTTACGGCCTGCGGCCCAGCCCCGCGTAGGCCGCCACCTCGTGGTCGCCGAGCACCGGGCCCTCGCCCAGCTCCGGGTGCCAGCGGTTGATCAGCACCACGCCCGGGTCGTCCAGTTCCAGCCCGGTGAAGAAGCGCTCGACGCCCGCGCGGGGGCGCAGGTGGTTCTCGATGCCGGCCTCCGAGTAGCGGCGGGAGCCGATCGCGACCAGGTCGGGAATCGAGTCGGCGGTGCCGGCGGTCAGCGCGAGGAAGCTGCCGGAGGGCAGGGCGTCGACCAGCTTGCGGACCGGCGGGTACGCGGCCTCGTCGGAGAGGAAGTGCACGATGTTGATCAGCGTCAGCGCGATCGGCCGGTCGAGGTCCAGGGTGGCGGCCACCGCGGGATCGGCCAGGAACCTCCCCGGCTCGCGCAGGTCGCCCTCGACGTAGGCGGTGCGGCCCTCGGGGGTGCTGGTGAGCAGCGCGCGCGAGTGGGCGAGCACGATCGGGTCGTTGTCGACGTACACCACCCGGCAGGACGGGTCGACGGCCTGGACGACCTCGTGCAGGTTGGGCGTGGTGGGGATGCCGGTGCCGACGTCCAGGAACTGGCGGACGCCGTGCACCTCGACCAGCCGGCGGACCATCCGGTGCATCACCGCGCGGGCCGCGACGGTGGCGGTGCGCGAGCCGGGCCACTCCCCGAGGATGCGGTCGCCGACCTCGCGGTCCACCGGGAAGTTGGTCTTGCCGCCGAGCAGGTAGTCGTAGACCCGGGCCGGGTGCGCGCGGTCGGTGCGCAGGTCCACCTGCGGCGCCTCCTCGAACCGGACCCCGGTCAGCCAGCCGTCCGGACCGCTGTTCTCCATGTCTTGCCCTTCCGCACGTTCGTTCCCGTCCCACTCAACCACAGGACATGATCGAACGTCAGCCACTTCGGGACGGCACCCGCCCGCCGCGCGCCTTGATGGCCGGAGCCCCCACGGCGGCGGCGAAGGACGGCACCCGCAGGGCGGTGACGAGGCCGAGCGCCGGGCCCAGCGTGCAGAGGGTGACGTAGCCGGGGATCAGGCCGAGGCGGTGGTGGTCGTGCAGCCACTCGGCGAGCAGCGGGAAGGAGCCGCCGAACACGGCGATGGTGGCCGCGTTGACCACGCCCAGGCCGAGGGCGCGGACCTCCGTCGGGAACAGCAGGCCGGTGAAGACGTTGAGCGTCCCGAGCACCGTCGCCACCAGCATCCCCAGCAGCACGGCGACGACCTGGAACGGCAGCCAGCCCTGCCGCAGCCCGATCAGCAGCACCGGGACCAGCAGCACCGGCAGCGCGAACCCGGTCCGGGCCACCGGCAGCAGGCCGAAACGGTCGGCGGCGGCGCCGCTGAGCAGCATGGTGGCCAGCACCACCGCGAGCACCACGGTCATGAAGGAGGTCGCCTCCTCCCGGTCGACCACCCCGTAGGCGGCGGCGTACTGCGGCAGGTAGACCAGGGCGAAGTAGTAACCGACCGTCCCGCCCAGGGTGTTGAGGAAGACGGTGAGCACGGCCCAGCGGTGCTCGCGCAGCACCCGCAGGAACGGCGGGCGGGCGCCCGTCGACTCCGCCCGGGCTCGGCGGAACTCCGCGCTCTCCGGGGCCGCCCGGCGCACCCAGACGGCGGCCAGCCCGAGCAGCGCCGCAACCACGAAGGCCCAGCGCCAACCGCCGTCGGTCACACCGGACTTGCCGAGGGTGTGCAGCAGCAGCGCGAGCACCCCGTAGGAGAGCAGCGAGCCGACGATGATCCCGCCGTAGGAGACCGAGCTGAACGCGAAGCGGTGCCGGGGCGGGGCCGTCTCGGTCACGTACGCGGCGACGCTGGGCGCCTCCCCGCCGAAGGCCAGCCCCTGCACCACCCGCGCGGCGACGGCCAGGACCGCCGCCCAGGCGCCGATCGTCCGCTGGTCCGGCAGCACGGCGATGCCGAGGCTGGCGGCGGCGATCACGGACATGCCGAGGGTCAGGGCGAAGCGCCGCCCCCGGGTGTCGCTGAGCCGCCCGATCAGGTACGAGCCGACCGGCCGGGCGACGAACCCGACCGCGAAGGTCGCGTACGCCCCGAGCAGGCCACTGACCCCGCCCTTGCCGTGCCCGAAGAGGTCCGCCGCGAAGTACGGGGCGAGGACGGCGTAGATGTTCCAGTCGAAGGACTCGACCACCGAGCCCACCGTGGCGGCGGCCAACTCCCGTCGCCGCCGGCCGGCTTGCGGCTCCTCGCGCGGCGGGGTGGTTCCGGTCCGATCTGTCATGGCCTCAGCATGGCACCGATCGAGGTGGCGCGGTATCGGACGCGGCGAGGTCCGCCGCCCCCGGCGGCCCGGCGCTACCGGCCGGGGTGGTGTTACCGGCCGGGGTGGCGGACGAAGCGGTAGGTCTCGCGGTCCAGTTCGGTGACCTCCACGCCGATCGCGGCGGGCACGTCGAGGCGGGCCTCCAGCGCGGCGAGCACCCGGGCCGTCAGCTCGGCACGCTGCGCGGTGCTGCGGCCGGCCAGGATCTTGACCTCCACCAGCACCACCGCGCGCCCGCCCCTCCCGTCGCCGACCACATGGCGCCCGGCCGGGCGGAACAGCGTCTTGCAGTCCGCCACGGTGGTGTCGATCACCTCGGCGATCAGCCGGTGGACCTCCTCGGCGAAGCCCGCCTGGTCGAGGTCGAGGCCGGCGGAGTGGTCGACCAGGATCTGCGGCACGGAAACCTCCCAGGAGACGGAGCCCGCGCAGGGCTCCTCGGACAGTTCGGCGACGCTACCGCGCGCGGCCGCGCGGCCCTCGGGCAGGGCGCTCACCGGGGTGCGGCGCGGCGGTGGCGCGGCACTCCCGGGCCCCCGGTTGCGGCGGTGACCCGGGAGCCCGAGAACGTGAACAGCGGGTCAGCAGCCGAAGTTGATCAGGCGGAAGGTCACGTAGTGGTCGCCGGTGTAGTAGTCCTCGCGGGTGCGCTGGCCGGTGACGATCCGGCGGGTGCCGCGGGTCGGCGAGCCGGGCGTCACCACGGTGTACTCGTGGTAGTAGCCGGAGGACTGGCTCGGCAGCACGCGCTCCTTGTTCTGGAACACCACGCCGTCCTGGCTGTACGGGAACGGCCCGCCGGAGGCGATCAGGTTGAGCGTGGTGCGCGCCTGCGACGGCAGGGCGGACAGGCACACCGAGCCGCTCACCGCGGCGTGTGCCTCGGTGGCGACCGCGACGGGCGCGAGGGTCATCAGGGCAACGGCGGTGACGGCGGCGGCGCGGGACTTCCACGCGCGTAGAGTTCGGGTCATGACAACCAGCATGGCGACCGCCCCGGCCCGCCGAAAGCCCTGATCCAACTCTTCATCTCGGGTCAACTCGACGTACCCACAGCGGACTTGGCATGGACAGCAGCCGCTCCGGGCCCGCCCTGCGCGAAGCCGAGCCGAGCCGAGGCCGGACACGCCTGCGCCACCGGGGCGTTCACCGCCCCGGTGGCGCGTCCGGCGTCTCGGCGTCAGCCCCGGGGCAGGGCCAGGGACTGGACGGCCGGCAGCTTGCGCCAGTCGCTGGAGACGATGCTGGCGTGCGCCCGGGCCAGCTGCTCGGTGCGGGCGCGGGCCTGGTCCGGCATCGGGTCGGTGGCGCTGATGGCGGGCGCCACGTTGTGCGCGTCCGTCATGACCAGCAGGTAGTGCGAGCGGTCGTACCACGCGGTGTCGACGCCGTTGAGGTAGCTGGCGGCGTCGCCGTCGAAGACCACGAACCAGGGCCGGATCCCGGCGTCCGCGCCCGTGTACGCGGCGCGCGGGTCGCCGGTCTTGGCGCCGTGCACGGCGGGGAACAGCTGGGCGTCGCCGATCCGGCCGGCGGCGGCGAGGTCGCGCAGGTGGCGGCCGTACTCGACGTCGGTGTGCAGGGTGTCGAAGGGGTTGCTCTCCTCGACCGTCCCCGGGATCGCGTACAGCAGGACCTTTCCGGCCAGCGCCGCGCGGCTCGGCCAGTTGCCGGCCCGCACCGCCTCGTCGACACTGGCGTACGAGCCGCCGCCCGGCTTGGCGAGCAGGTCGGCCGGGCGCAGCACGGCCGGGCCCAGGTGGGCGGCGATCAGCGCGTCCAGTTCCGTCGGCCCCATGCCGAGGTTGGCCGAGAAGCCCGCCTTGAGCTCCAGCTTGACCACCAGCGGGCCGGCGCCCGGGTGGGCGCCGAGCCAGACCCGGACGTCGTCGAGGCAGTTCTCCAGGTTCTTGTTGGCGCCGCCGCTGTAGAGCTGCGCCGGGGTGCTGGCGGCGGTGCAGTTGTTGGAGTTGCCGAGCGGGTTGGAGTGGCTGACCTTCCACTCCTTGGTGACGATGTCCGTCCAGATGTCCAGCTCGATCATCCCGGTGCCGGTGTCGAGCCCCTGGGCGAGGTACGGGTAGGCGGCCGGGTCGTAGGTGTTGTGCAGGCCGACGGTGGTGGCCGAGCCGAACGGCAGGTCCGCCGGGCCGCTCGCGGCCGCGTCCTGCGCCGCGTCGGCGGTCGTCGGAATCAGGGCCGCGGCGGCGGCGAGCAGGCCGGCCGCCAGGATGGCGGCGGCGGTGCGGCGTACGGTCACAGGTACTGTCCCCCCAAGTGCGGATGTGCCTCCGGCCGCCCCTCCCGGACGGTCGGACGAAGCATCGCCCACCAGGGCGAGCTCCGGGTGAAGAAGACACGACAATAGCGTGACGGCTGTACCGCTCCCGCCCGGGTTAGCGTGGGCCGTCCAGCAGGCGCGGCCCGGTCCGCGCCTGAGCACCGAGCACCGGAGGAACTCCCGTGTCCCTGGTCCGCGTCCACAACTTCTCGATCTCGCTCGACGGCTACGGAACGGGCGAGGGGCAGAGCCTCGACTCGCCGTTCGGCCACGCCGGCGACCGGCTGCACGGCTGGTTCTTCCAGACCCGGACCTTCCGGCGGATGCACGGCCGGGAGGGCGACACCGGCGGCGACACCGGCGTCGACGACGCGATGGCCCGCACCTGGAGCGACGGCATCGGTGCGGAGATCATGGGGCGCAACAAGTTCGGCCCGCAGCGCGGCCCGTGGCAGGACCACGAGTGGAAGGGCTGGTGGGGGCCGGACCCGGTGTTCCACACCCCGGTCTTCGTCCTCACCCACCACCCGCGCCCCACGCTGGAGATGGCGGGCGGGACGACCTTCCACTTCCTCGACGCCACGCCCGAGGAGGCACTGCGCCAAGCCAAGGCGGCGGCCGACGGGAAGGACGTCCGGATCGGCGGCGGCCCGAGCACCGTCCGGGCCTTCCTGGAGGCGGACCTGATCGACCACCTGCACGTGGTGGTGGTGCCGATCGTCCTCGGCCGCGGCGAGCGGCTCTGGGACGGGCTCGAAGGCCTGGAACAGCGCTTCCGCACCGAGGCGGTGACCAGCCCGAGCGGCGTCACCCACCTCACCTTCACCCGGCGGTGACCGGCCGGTAGCCGAAAAGACGGTGGCCTCCCCGCACCCGCGGGGAGGCCACCGTCACACTCGGACCGTCGGACCTGTCGGACCCGGTCAGACCCGGTCGGCCGCGATCAGGACGTACTGGAAGGAGCCGTCCTTGTAGGAGTTGATGAACGCCTCCTCGATGCCGGTGACCAGCGAGGAGGTGGCGCGCAGCTCCCAGTAGGGCAGGGTGGCGGGGGTCAGGTCGATGACGGCCTGCGGCACCAGCCGGTTGTCAACCATGGCCCGCAGGTACTCCCGGCGGGAGTGGATGTTGCACTCGAAGTGCGCGTTGATCTGCGAGACCCACTTGGACGGCTGCCCGTAGGCGGGGTTCCAGCAGCCGGTGACGGTCACGTACCGGCCGCCGACGGCGAGGATCCGGGAGTGCTCGGCGAACAGGTCGTGCAGGTCGACGTACATGCTGGACTCGTTGTTCCACGAGCCCGCCACCTGGCCGGTCTCGAACGGCATGTCGAGCATGTTGCAGACCTGCGAGCGGACGAAGTCGCCGATGCCCAGCTCGTGGGCCCGGTTGTTGCCGAACTCGGCCTGCTTGGCGGAGAGCGTGACGCCCTGGACCCGGCAGCCGAAGCGCTGGTGGGCCATCACCATCGAGCCGCCGCGGCCGCAGCCGGCGTCCACCAGGGTGGCGTCGGCCGGAACCGCGCCCAGGTGGTCGAGGAGCAGCTCGGCCTGCGCGGACTCCAGGCGGTGCAGCTCGGTGATCACCTTCTTCTCGCGCTCGCTGTCGGCCGGGTCGCCGATGGCGGCCTGGTCGACGTCGCCGATGCCGTAGTGGTGGTGGTAGAGGCCGTCCACGTCGCCGAGGCGAAGGTTGACCGGCCGTGCCTCGTGGTCCCAGTAACGTGCGATGTCGCCCTGGTAGGGGGTCGCCGGCCCGGGGATGGCGGCGTTGTCGGCGGGGGTGGTGATGTCGTCGGTCAGGGACATGCGTCAGCTCCTAGCGGGTGATCAACGGAAGGGGGACGGCTGCCGGAAACGGTGGTTACCAGAAGTCGGGCAGGGTGTAGCGGAAGGAGTTGGTCTGGTGCCAGAAGTGGTTGCCGTCGACCCACGCGGACACACCGCGCAGGAACCGTACGAGGGTCGGGACGGGGCAGGCCGCGGCCAGCGCGGCCGCCTCGGCCTCGAAGGCGTGCATCAGGTCGTTGTGGACCTCGACCGCCTTGAGGTAGCCGTCCCGGTGCGAGCAGTCCTCGCGTTCGGCGATCACCACGGGCAGGTTCAGGTGCAGTCCGGGGATGGACAGCTCCTTGGTGTACGAGTACAGGTCGTTGACGATGGTGGTCGCGTTGCCGGCCAGAGCGATCACGCGCTGCATGGCGGGTAGCGCGTGCAGTTCGGCCGGCAGCTCGTAGCCGCCGACGGTGTCCGTGATCGTCGGGCAGGGGCGGAAGTTGTTGAACTGGCGCATCGCCAGGTACTCCCACACCTGCGGGACGTGCTCGGTCTCGGCCCACGACGCCTCGGCGAGGTACCCGAGGTGCAGCCGGGCCATGTCGTGCCGGAACCGGTCCGCCTGGGAGGGCGTGGAGGCCCGGGTGAAGTACTCCATCGCGGAGCGGTACGCCCGGCGGGGCGCGTCCTCGTGCAGCGAGGCCTCCCACTCCGGGTGGTACTCCGGGGTGGTGTGCAGCGGGTCGAGCGCGGTGTGCGCCAGCAGCAGGCGCCCGCCGAGGCCGACCGGCGAGCCGCCGTGCTCCTCGCAGTAGTAGTCGTCGACCGCGTTCTCGGCGACCATCAGGCGGGCGGCGAGCATCAGGTGGTCGACGCCGGGCGCGTCCGGGTGGCAGGCCACCATGTAGCGGCCGGTCGAGAAGCCGTCGAACTGCTTCTCCCAGTCCGGCGGGTACAGCTCGACCTCGTCCAGCGCCCAGGCCTTGATCCTGAGGCTCAGCTCCTCCACCCGCACCGGGTCGGGCTCGGCCACCGGGTGGTGGTAGAGGCCCGGGATGGCGTCGCCGGGCTGCGGCTTGGAACCACCCGGCTTGGAACCGCCCGGCGAGGGGCTGTCGGACGTGGGGACGCCGGGCACGGAGGTGTTGGGTGCGGGCGCGCTCGGGGCGGGGGGACTCTGCGCCAGGTTCAGGCCCGCGGTGCCCAGGCCGCTCGGCCCGCGCAGGATCCGCTCCATCGCCGAGGAGCTCACGACCCCACCGCCGCGGCGGCAGTGCGCTCGAAGGGTGTCCCCGCTCTGGTGCACAGGGGCATGGAGCCTCCTCTGACTCTGATGAAGGATCGCGAGACATGACGCTTCGTCACCTGGCCGACGGCGCGGGCGGTCTTCGAACGCGCCCCCCGTCTCGCTCGGTTCACAACCGTAGGCGCGGGGACCGGTTCGGAAACGCTCCGAACGATCTTCTACACCCGATCAGGTGAACGTGGGCCCGTATGGCGTTTGAAACGCCACCTCCTCATGCATCGGTCCGCCGCGCCCGCCGGCGTAAGGGGGAGAAGAATGGCCACGACCCCGTGACGGAACGGGGCCAGGAAGGACGTACCAGCACATGGAGACCCAGGGCCGCAGCCGCACCGCACTGGTCGAGGACCTCATGGAGCGTTTCCCCGACGTGCCCCGGGAGGCCGTGATCAAGGAGGACCTGCTGCGCGGCGGCATGGCCTTCGACGAGTCCGCCCTCAGCGGCAGCACCGGCGCCGACGGGAGCGGCGAGGTCAAGCCGAAGTCGTACTTCATCTTCTCCTTCGACCACCGCACCCTGCCCGAACTCGGCGCGGCCGCGCTCAACCGCCCGCCGGAGGAGGTCGTGCTCACCGGCGGCCCGTACGGGCTGCGCCGCACCGTGGTGTCGGTGCGGGTCAACCCGGACTCGCCGTACCGGGTCGGCGCCGGGGAGGACGGCACGCTCGGCCTGTACCTCGACGGCGCGCGGATCGCCGACGTGGGCCTGCCTCCGATGCCCGACTACTACCGACACACCCTGGCCAACGGGAAGTCGGTGATGGAGGTCGCCCCGACCATCCAGTGGGGCTACCTGATCTACCTGACGGTCTTCCGGGTCTGCCAGTACTTCGGCGCCAAGGAGGAGTGCCAGTACTGCGACATCAACCACAACTGGCGCCAGCACAAGGCCGCCGGCCGCCCCTACACCGGGGTCAAGCCGGTCGAGGAGGTGCTGGAGGCACTGGAGCTCATCGACCGCCACGACACCGCCCGCGCCTCCCAGGCGTACACCCTCACCGGCGGCGCCATCACCTCGCAGGTCGGCGGCCGGGACGAGGCCGACTTCTACGGCCAGTACGCCAAGGCCATCGAGGAGCGCTTCCCCGGGCGCTGGATCGGCAAGGTCGTCGCCCAGGCCCTGCCGCGCGAGGACGTCCAGCGCTTCCACGACTACGGCGTGCGGATCTACCACCCCAACTTCGAGGTCTGGGACAAGCGCCTGTTCGAGCTGTACTGCCCCGGCAAGGAGCGCTACGTCGGCCGCGACGAGTGGCACCGGCGCATCCTCGACTCCACCGAGGTGTTCGGCCCGGAGAACGTGATCCCCAACTTCGTCGCCGGGGTCGAGATGGCGCAGCCCTTCGGCTTCACCACCGTCGACGAGGCCATCGCCTCCACCCGGGAGGGCCTGCGCTTCTTCATGTCCCACGGCGTGGTGCCCCGCTTCACCACCTGGTGCCCCGAACCCACCACTCCGCTCGGCAAGGCCAACCCCCAGGGCGCCCCGCTGGAGTACCACATCCGCCTGCTCCGGGCCTACCGCGCCACCCTCGAGGAGTTCGGCCTCTCCTCCCCGCCCGGCTACGGCCCGGCCGGCCCCGGCAAGGCCGTCTTCTCGGTCAGCTCCTTCATGGACTCGCTGCCCGGCTGAGCCCCCGACGCACGCCGCCCCCGGTCGGCATGACGGGACGTCAGGATGACGCCGGGGGCCGTCGGCCCACCGCGAGGAGGAGGCGGACCCCGCCGATCGGCGCGTGGGTGGGGGTACGAACAGCGTGTTAGCTTCCCGCCATGGGATTACGTGGGGCTCGTGGGGTGGCGGCGCGGTCGGCGATCGAGGGGATGCGGGAGCTCGCCGGGGAGGGGTTGACGGCGCCGGACGTGTTCCGGCGGGCGGACGAACTGCTGCGCCCGGTCCTGGAGTTCGACGCGGTGTGCTGGCACACGGCGGATCCGGCGACCGGGCTGGTGAACTCGGTGCAGAGCGAGGACCTCAGCCTGACGGCGTACGAGCACGCCGTCAGGCTGGAGGTCTGGGAGGACGACCTGGCGACCTTCCCGAAGATCCGGCACAGCGGGGCGCAGGCGGAGACGCTGAGCCGGGCGACCAAGGGGCGCCCGCAGGAGAGCGTGCGGTTCCGGGAGCAGATAGCACCGGCCGGGTTCGGGGACGAACTGCGGGCGGTGTTCGACGCGACGGGCGGGATGTGGGGGTGCGCGGCGTTCATGCGGGCCCCGGACCGCGGCCCCTACCTGGGACGCCAGCGCGAGCTCGCCGGCGCCGCCGCCCGCCACCTGGGCAACGCGCTGCGGGCGTGCCACGTTCCGGCCGGCGCGCCGGACCAGGAGGACGCGGGGCCTGCGGTCCTGCTGCTCGACCGGCGCAACCGGCTGCGGGCGATGTCCGGCCCGGCCGAGGACCTGCTCGACCGGCTGGCCGACCCCACCCCCACCTCGCTCAGCATCCCGACCTCCGTGGCGATGGCCGCCGAGCACGCCCGCCGGGCGGCGCACGGGCTGGCCGCGCCGCAGACGCCGGTACGGGTCCGCTCCCGGGACGATCGCTGGTACCTGCTGCACGGATCGGCGCTGCGCGGCGACGCGGCGGCGGACGAGGTGACGGTGGTGGCCACGCCCGCCTCGCCGGCCGAGGTGATGCCGCTCTACCTGGCCGCGTACGGGCTGACCGCCCGCGAACAGGAGGTGGCGCTGCTGCTGGTGCGCGGCAGCGACACCCGGGACGTGGCCCGGCTGCTCGCGATGACGCCGTACACGGTGCAGGACCACCTGAAGTCGGTGTTCACCAAGACCGGGGTGGGCAGCCGACAGGAACTGATCGCGCGGATCATGCTCGGCGGGGGGCGCTGCTGACCCGTGGCCCCGCGCCCCTGGCGCGCGCCCGCCGCACGCCCCCAGGAATCTGGGATGGCCGGGGCCCCGCCGCGAACGTGAAGATTTCCCCACGGGGGATTCACGTCATGCACATGACGTGACGTGCATCGCAGTGCCTTCATCGTCCAGCGGAGGAGCACCCTCATGAGCTCGCGCACCAGGCGCACCGCCTTCACCTCAGGAGTCGCCGCACTGGTCGCGGTGACCGGACTCGGCCTCGGCGCCGCGCCCGCACACGCCGACACCACACCGCCGACCGCCACCTGCGACCCCGCCCGCGACTACCTGTGGGAGGACATCGCCTCGGCCCGGGTCGAACCGACCGTCACCGACTTCCTCGCGGTCGCCATCACCCCCGGCACCACCGGCAGTTACACCAAGACCCTCAGCGAGGTCGACTCGGTGAGCACCACGATCAACACCAGCACCGAGGTGAGCGCCGAATTCAAGGCGATCTTCGCCAAGGTGAGCGTCAAGGTCGGATTCTCGGTGGCCAGCACCAAGGCGACCACCCGCACCACCACCGTCACCGACACCGTGAACTTCAACAGCCCCGGCTACTACGGCCTCTACCGCGGCACCCGGAAGGTCACCGGCGAGTGGGTCCGCTACATCTGCGCCCGCAGCGGGAACACGGGCTACTGGATCAACACCAGCCCGAACGGCCCCGGCACCTTCACCACCTTCGACGTCCCGGAGCAGGGGACCGTCTCCTGTGCCTACCCGGAGCCGGCCGGCACCCTGCGCGCGGCCGCCCGGGCGCGACTCGTCTGCTGATGCCCAGGATCACGGAAACGGCCCGACCCACCTGCTGCGAAAGCGAGTCCACGATGCCCCACCCGCACCGTCCGCGCTACCGCGCCCGCCGCCCGCTGAACGTCCTCGGCACGGCGGCCGCCGTCGGCGCCCTGCTGTTCACCGCCTCCCCCGCCGCCCTGGCCGCCCCCGCGTCGGCCACCGCACTCGCTGCGGACCCGGAGAGCGACTACCCCTGCGACCCCGGCCTCTACCGCATCAACACCGCCGGGGCCGACCGGCCGCTGACCGTCGCGCTCTCCCCCGGGAACCACGGCTCGGTCATCCAGTACTTCTGGGGTGACGAGTCGAACCAGAAGTGGCAGGTCTGCCGCAAGCACGCCTCCGACGGCCGCGAGCTGGTGTACTTCCGCGACAGCTGGCGCGGCTGGTGCATGGTCGTCGACCGCTGGGGAAAGGACGACGGCAACTGGATCATCACGGTCGGCTGCGGCGACATCGTCCCCGAGAACCAGGCGTTCTGGATGGCGAAGGTTCCGGGCGGCAACCGCTTCGCCCTCCAGAACCTGAACTCCGGCAAATGGGTCGCCGCCCAGAACCACAGCGACGGCCTGGGCTACCAGATCGTCCAGGACAGCCGACCGGACCTGTTCTATCTGCAGGCCGTCTGACCGTACGGCGCACCACCAGGAATGCCTGCCGTGCCCGGCCGGGGCTGTCCGGCCGGGCACGGCAGGTCCGTGGCACCGGCCTGTCCTCACACTCTTCAAAATACCCAGTGGGGTATATTTGGAGGACGGGCCAGGACAGGCCAGGACAGACACCCCATCCGGGGGTGCGACGTGAGGAGCAGCGCGATGTGTCGACGAACCACCTGCCGGACGTGCGGCAAGGCAAGCTACGCGGGGTGCGGCATGCACGTCGACCAGGTACTCGCCGGGGTGCCCGAGTCCGGCCGCTGCGCCTGCGACCGGACGAAGCGCAAGAGCGGCGGCTTCCTGGCGAGGCTGCTCGGGCGCCGCTGAGGGGCACGACCTGCCGGGCACCCTGCCGTCCCGCGCAAACGACCCGATAAGATGATTGACGGTGTGCCGGGAAGTCTGGTCGGCTCGGGGGACGACCGCAGCGCTCGGGCGGCGGCGACCCCGATCGTCGTGATGGGTCGTTTCCGCAGATGCACGCCGTGGGGATCGTTCTGGTTCTGGTGGTTCTGGCCACGAGCGTGGCCACCTTCGCCCGGCGGTTGCGGGTGCCCGCGCCCTCCCTGCTGGTCCTGGTCGGCCTCGCGGTCGCGATGGTCCCGGGTGTGCCCGCGCTGCACGTACCGCCGCAGGCCATCGCCCTGGTGGTGCTCCCACCCCTGCTCTACTCCTCCGCCGAGGAGCTGTCGTTGCGCGATCTGCGCACGGTGTGGCGCCCGGTGACGATCCTCTCCTTCGGCCTGGTCTTCGCCTCCGCCGCCGCCGTGGGCTTCGTCGCCGTCGCCGTCGCCGGGCTCCCGCCCGCGATGGCGTTCATGCTGGGGGCCGTCCTGTCCAGCACCGACCCGGTGGCCGTCACCGCGCTCGGCCGCCGGCTGGCGCTGCCGGGGCGCGTCCAGGTGCTGGTGCAGGCCGAGAGCCTGTTCAACGACGCCACCTCGCTGGTGCTGTTCAAGGTCGCCGTCGGCGTCGCCGTGGCCGTGGGCGGCACGGTGGACCTGCCTGCGGCGGGCGGCGAGCTCCTGCTGCTCGGCGGGGGCGGCAGCCTGGTCGGCGCCGCCGTGGCCGGCCTGGTGTGGCTGATCCGGCGCCGCACCGCCGACCCCGTCCTGGAGACCGTGATAGCCCTGGTCACCCCGTACGCGGCGTACGTGCTCGCGGAGTCCGCGCACACCTCCGGGGTGACCTCGGTCGTGGTCGCCGGCGTCCTGCTCGGCCGCTCCGGCCACCGCCTCACCGACGCCCGCATCCGGCTCCAGCTGCACGCCGTCTCCGCGGTGGTGGTGTTCCTGCTGGAGAGCGTCGTGTTCAGCATCGTCGGCCTGCAACTGCCCGCCCTGGTCCGCGACCTGCCGGCCGGAACCGGCTGGTGGCCGCTCCAGGCGCTCGCGCTGGCGGCCGTGCTGATCGCCGTCCGGGTGCTGTGGACGCTGCCGCTGACCCGCGGGGTCAAGCCCGCCCGCGGCCGGCTGTCCTGGCGGGTCGCCGGGGTCGTCACCTGGGCCGGCACCCGGGGCGTCATGCCGCTGGCGGCGGCCCTGTCCATCCCGCTGCTCACCGCGGACGGCGACCGGATACCCGGGCGCCCGCTCGTCCTGGTGCTGACCACGGCGGTGGTCGTCCTCACCCTGGTCGTGCAGGGCCTGACCCTCGCCGCCGTGGTCCACCGTTCCGGGCTCGCCCTGGAGCCCGAGCACACCGCCCGCGAGGAGGACGACGCCCGCGACGCCCTCAACCGCGCCGCCCTCGACCACGTCGACCACCTCGCGGCGCTGGAGGTCATGCCCGACACCGCGATCGACCGGGTCCGGCGCGGCCTCGCCGCCCGCCTCGACCGCACCCCCGAGACCCCCGACGGCACCACCGCCGACGCCGCCTACCGTCAACTCCGGCACGAGGTCATCACCGTGCAGAACGCCCGGCTGCACCGCCTCTACGCGGAACACCTCATCAGCGACACCACCCTGCGCCGCCTCCAGCGCGACCTCGACCTGGAGCAGGCCGGACTCGGGCGGGTCTGACCGGCCCGACCCGGCCGGCCGTGACGGCTTGCGGCCCCGGTCTTCCGCACCTCCGCACCGCAGGTCAGACTGTCGCGAGCAGTCCGACGCAGCACCGAACGGGGGCCACATGGCACAGGGCAGGAAGAAGCAGAAGAGACCACTGAGCGCGGCGGCCGCCGCCCAGCGGCCGAAGACCGCCAAGCGGAGACCCCGGAAGGACAACCCGCTCGCGCCCCGCACCATCCGCCGGGCGGCGGGCCTGGTCGCGGTGCTCGCCCCGCTGCTGCTCGTCGGCCTGATGGCGCTCGCCGTGGACCCGGACTACTCCGCCCTGTTCACGATCCTCGCCGTGCTGGTGCTCATCACCTCGCTGGGCGGGCTGATGGTGGTCCGGGCCGCCGGCTGGGTGCTCTGGCCCGGCGTCCTGCTGGGGGTCCTGCTGCTGGCCCTGCCACCCACCACCATCCGGGCGGAGGTGCTCGCGCACCGCGGGGAGCGGACCGAGGTCGTCGTCACCGAGGCCCACAGCTCGAAGGACCGCAGCGGCCGGACCAGCTGGTCCTGCGCGATCCGCCGCGCGGACGGGAAGCCGCTGCCGCACCCCGAGTTCCAGGGCTCGGGCTGCTCCGGGTCGTCCTCCGCCGGCACCACCACCACCGTCCTCGTCGACCCCGACGGCTGGGCCCCGCCGGCCGGCACCGACCTGGACCTCGCCTTCCTGCACGGCGGCGTCTACGCCCTGGGCGCCCTCAGCCTGCTCTGGGTCCTGCTCGTCACCGCCGCCGCCCGCCGCAGCCTCCGGGACTCCCGCGCCGCAGCGCCCGCCTGACGGTTCGGGTTCAGGAAGGCGGGCGGTCAGGCCGTGCCGGCCTTCGGCACGGTGTAGAGGCACTCCTCGATCCGGTCGATCAGGCCGCCCTCGAACCGGAAGTAGACGACGGTCGGGACCTCCTGGACGACCCCCTCGGCCGACAGCAGGTGGATGACGTGCTGCTGGAGCACCTCGTCCGGCTTCTCGAACTGGCGGAGGACCTCGAACCGCAGCGACTCGACACCGGCGGCGAAGGCCTTGAAGTGCACGAGCCGCTCGTCGATCGCCTGCTCGTCCTTGCCGTCGTTCTGCCACACGGTGGCCTTCTCGGTGCACAGCGCCCGGAAGCCGGCGAAGTCGTTCGCCTCCAGCAGCCGCAGACCCGAGATGACCGTCTCGCCGATGCTCTGTGCCATGCCGAACTCCTGTGTCCGTCGGGTCGAATGCGGGGATGGTGGTGCGGTGCTGCGGTCAGTGGGGAAGCAGGCCGAGGTGGCGCAGGTCGGTGACGTACTTGCGGACGAGGGCCGCCGACAGGTGCGGGATGTCCTGGTCGGCGCCGACCTTGGCGGCCCGCACGGCGGACCGGAACCCGGCGGCGGGGATCGCCGACCCGGGGACGCCTTCCCCGGGCCGCGCGAAGGCGCGCAGCAGGGGCAGCAGCGAGTGCTGGCGCTGCTTCTCCGGGAGGGCACGCAGCGCGGTGGTGATCCGGGCGAGCCAGTCGTCGTAGTCGTCGATCCGCCGGATCGGGTGGCCGGCCTCGATGAGCCAGTCGACGAAGGTGTCCAGGCAGACGCCGTCGTCGTGCGGGTTCAGCGCGTTGAAGGTCCGGTAGCCCTCGGTGGCCCGCGCGCCCAGCGCGGTGACGGCCTCGGCGGTGAAGTCGACCGGCAGGCCGTCGTAGTGGGCGCGCCCGCCGCCCCGGTAGAAGGAGCCCGGAGCGATGCCGGTGGCGAGCAGGCTGAGCAGCAGGCGGGTGAACACGTCGGGCACGTTCAGCTGCCCCCGGTACCTGCCGTGCGCGAGGATCATGTCCGAGCGCAGGGTGACGACCGGCAGTCCGCACAGGTCGTGGGCCTCGCGGAGCAGCACCTCGCCGGCCCATTTGCTGGTCGCGTACCCGTGCGCGTACCCGTCGTACCCGTACGCGTCGTCGTGCCCGTACTCGTGCTCGGATCCGTGCGCGGCGCCGCCGCCGGAGCCCCGGCCGAGGTGGCGCACCGGGCTGGTGACGCGGATGTCCCCGTCCTCGTCGAGGGCCGCGGCGCCGGCCACCACGGCGACGGTGGACACGTAGGTGACGGGCTTGAGCCGGGTGGTGAGCGCCAGCCGGATCAGTTCGGCCGTGCCGACGACGTTGGGCCCGAACAGCTGGTCGTAGGGCAGCACGTGGTTGACCAGGGCGGCCGGGTGGACGATCAGGTCCACGGTGTCGGCCAGCCGCTGCCAGGTGTCCTCGGCCAGGCCCAGCCGCTGCTCGCCGATGTCGCCCGTCAGCACCTCCAACGTCCCGTCGGCCAACTCCCGGTACCGCCGGAGCAGTTCGGCGTCACCGCTGTCGAAGGCGGCCTCCAGCCGCTTCGCCGCGACGGCCGCGTCGGCGCCACGGACCACGCAGACCAGCCTGCCGCCCGCGGGCGCCAGCCGTTCCAGCCACTCCAGGCACAGGAAGCGGCCGAGGAAGCCGGTGGCCCCGGTGAGCAGCACGGTGCGGACGGCGCCGTCGGGGCGAGGCAGCGTCGGGGCGGCGGCGAGCGTCGCCGCGTCGAGGAACCTGTCCAGGGTGAGGTCGCCGGCGCGGGCCTCGACGGCGTGCTCGCCGTGGACGGAGGCGACGGTGGGCCGAGCGGCGCCGGTGCGGCGCCGCTCCTCGATGTAACCCGCCACCCGCGCAAGGTCGTTGGCCGGGCTGATCACCACCCCGACCGGGACCTCGACCCGGAAGATCTCCGTCATGAGGGCGGCGAAGGACAGCGCGGACAGCGAGTCCCCGCCCAGGTCGGTGAAGTGCGCGTCGGCGCTCAGCTCGGCGCCCGCGCAGCCCAGCAGCGCCTGGGCGGCCCGGCCGACCGTCTCCAGCACCGGCCGGTCCGGCCCGGCCCGGCGCAGGTCGCGCAGCCGGCGCTCCTGCCCGTCGGCGAGTTCGGCGTAGAGCCGTTCCAGTGCCTCGCCGTAGCGCTCCCGGAGCCGGGGGCGCAGCGGTTTGTGGCTGTCGGCGAGCAGGCCGTTCGCGGCGCTGAAGGGTTCGGTCTCGATCAGGACGTCGCGCGGGATCTCGTAGGAGTTGAGCTCGGCCTCCTTGGCGATCCGCTGGAGCGACTCGATGAGCAGCGGTTTGAGCGACTCGGCGTCCCCGTCGGCCCTGGCCAGCGCGTCCGGGGCGGGGACGACCACGGCGAGCGGGTAGGCGCGCTCGCTGTTGCCGTACACGAAGATCTGCCGGATCAGCGGGCTGGCGACGAAGGCGGTCTCCAGGCGGGAGACGGCCACGAACTCGCCCTGGGAGAGCTTCAGGACGTCCTTGGTGCGGTCGACGTAGACGAGCCGGTCCGGCCCGATCTCGGCCATGATGTCGCCGGTCCGGTAGTAGCCGTCCGCGTCGAAGATCTCGGCGGTGAGTTCGGGCCGCTTGTAGTAGCCGGGGATGGCGGTGGCGGTCTTGAGCAGCAGTTCCCCGCGCGGGTGCGGCGAGTCGGTCCGGAAGTAGCCGAGTTCCGGGACGTCGACCAGCTTGTAGTCGATGACCGGCGGGCGCTGCACCACCGAGTCGAGCAGCACCCCGCCGGCCTCGGTGGAGCCGTAGCCGGTGTACAGGTGGAAGCCCAGGCAGGACTCGACGAAGGCCGCCACCTCGGCGGAGAGCGGGGCGGTGCCGCAGAAGGCCTTGGTGACGCGCCCGCCCAGGACGTTCTCCCGCAGGTCGGTCTTGACCGCCGTGTCGACGTCGCCGGGTTCGCCGGAGCGCCGGTCCAGTTCGCTGCGGTACCGCTGGAAGAGCAGGTCGCAGATGCGCGGGACCATGGTCAGCTCGGTGGGGCGGACCAGCGCGATGTCGTCGAGCAGGGTGGACAGGTCGCTCCTGGCGGTGAAGTGGCCGACGCCGCCCCGGGAGAGCGAGCCCATCAGCGCCCAGTGGCCGGCGAGGTGACTCTGCGGCATGTAGTGGACGCTGACCGGGGGTGCGTCCTCCGCGCCGTAGCTGAAGCCGTTCCACGCGGTGCGGACCAGCCGCTGGGGGTAGACGGCCCCCTTCGGGGTGCCGGTGCTGCCGGAGGTGTAGATGAGCAGCGCCAACGGGTCGTCACCCGGGTCTGCGACGAACAGGGGCGCGGGCGGCAGTCCGGCTCCGGCCTCGACCACGGCGGCCAGCGGGTCGACGGCCACCGGGCGGCCGGCCCCGGCCAGGCGCCGCCGGGCGGATTCGAAGGCGTCGCGCTGCTCGGCGATGTCGGGGCGGTAGTCGAACACGATCACGCGCCGGATCGAGGGCGCCCCGAGGACGGCTTCGACGGCGGTGTCCAGCCGCTCGATGCTCGCCGCGAGGGCGCGCGGCTCGGTCTCCGCGACGATCGGCGCCAGCTGGGACAGCGGCGCGCTGGACTGCAACGGCACGACCACCACGCCCGCGTGGAGGCAGGCGAGATCGAGCGTGGCGTAGTCGGTGCTGGTGAAGCCCAGGATGCAGAGCCGGTCGCCGGCGCTCAGCGGGTGGTCCGGGTGGTGGTGCCACTCGGTGGCGACGGCGCGTACCCGGGCCCACAGTTCGCGGTAGCTGACGGTCTCGAAGCCGGGCAGCAAGCGCCCGGTCACGGGCTCCCGCGCGCGTTCGCCGAGGGCGGGCCGGTCGGCGTAGCCCTCCATGATGGCCGCCATGACCTCGGCGAGTCCCTTGCCCGGATCACGCACGGCCGCGGTGATCGCCTCCGGTGGTTCGGCCATGCTGAGTCCTCCCGTAGTGTCCGGGTGATGTCGAAGTGCGGGCTGGGGCCCGGCCGGAGCGACCGCCGACTCCCTGACGTCAGGCGGTCGCTCCGGACGGCGGCGTCTCACCAGGCGACCGGCAGCGCGTCCGCTCCGCGGATGAGCCGTTCCGTCCGCCAGGTCACCTGGTCGGCCGGCACGGCGAGGTGCAGGCCGGGCAGGCGGCGCACCAGGGTGTCCAGCACGACGCGCAGTTCCATCCTGGCCAGGGCCGCGCCGAGGCAGTGGTGGATGCCGTGTCCGAAGGTGACGTGCGGGATGTTCTTCCGGCGGAAGTCGATCTCCTCGGGGCGGTCGAACACCTCCGGGTCCCGGTTGGCCAGGGAGAACTCGGTGACCACCGCGTCGCCGGCCCGGACGGTCTGCCCGCCCAGTTCGACGTCCTCGGTGGCGATCCGGGTGAAGCCGGCGGTGGCGCTGATCGGGATGATCCGGGAGAGTTCCTCGACCGCGTCGGGGATCAGGCCGGGATCGGCGACGAGCTCGTGCCACAGCTCGGGCCTGGTCAGCAGCGTGTAGACGAAGTTGCCGATCTGGTTGGCGGTGGCCTCCTGGCCGGCGGACAGCAGGCTGACCCCGAGGCTGACCAACTCCTCCTCGGTGAGCCGGTTCTCCTCGTCCTCCACGGCGACCAGTTCGCCGAGCAGGTCGCTGGTGGGCTCGACGCGGCGCTCGGCGACCAGGCCGGCGAGGTACTCGTTGAGGTGCCCGCGGTCCCGTGCGGAGCGGGCCGGGTCGGAGAGCATCAGCAGGCCGTCCACCCAGGCGTTGAACCGGTCGCGGTCCTCGACGGGCACGCCGAGCAGTTCGCAGATCATCGTGATCGGCAGCGGCCAGGTGAGCATCTGGGTCAGGTCGGCGGGCGAGCCCGTGGCGATCATGGTGTCGAGCAGGCCGTCGACGATCTGCTGGGCGCGCGGGCGCATCGCCTCGACCCGGCGCACGGTGAAGGGGTTGGCGACCCTGCGCCGCAGCCGGCTGTGCTCCGGCGGGTCCATGCTCAGCATCGAGGTGCGGGGCAGGCCGGCCGAGACGATGCGGGGCACGTCCTCGCCCGCGGCGGCGGCCCGGCTGAACCGGGGGTCGGCCAGCACCGTCCTGACGTCGGCGTGGCGGGTGACCAGCCAGGCGTCGCCGCCGTAGGGCAGGCTCACCCGCAGCACCGGCTGCTCGCCGCAGGCCTCGGCCAGCTTCGGGTCCACGTCGAGCTGCTCGGCCGGACCGAACGGATAGGCCCGCGGCCCTTCTTCTGTCGCGGTCATCGTGTCAGTCCTTCCAGTCCTGGCGGGCGGTCACAGGGACGCGCTCTTGCCGCCGTCGATGACGAGGTTGCTGCCGGTGATCCACGAGGCGCGCCGGGAGACCAGGAAGCCGACCGCCTCGGCGATGTCCTCGGTCTGGCCGATCCGCCCGAGCGGGACCTCGTCGGCCCAGTCCCCCTCCGATTCCATGCCGAGATAGTCGACGATCTTCTCGCGCGCCTCATCCGCCCCGGGAGTCATCACGTTTCCCGGGGAGATCGCGACGACCCGGATTCCGTCCGGCGCCAACTCGACCGCGAGGCCCTTGCTGTACACCTCCAGCGCGGATTTCGCGGCGGCGTAGTGCAGGATCATCGGGTAGGAGGAAATGGTCGCGATGGAGGAGAGGTGCACGATCACCCCGCCGCCGGCCGCGCGCATGGCCGGCACGAGTGCGGCATTGAGCCGGACGGCGGCCAGGAAATTGATGTCGACCGTGTACTGCCAGTCTTTCTCGATTTCCAGCGCGGTCTGGAAGGCCCGGCAGCCGCCCGCGTTGTTGACCACGATGTCCACCCCGCCGAGGGAGTCCAGCGCGGCGTCGGCGAACGCCCGCACCCCGGCCGGCGAGCTGAGGTCGGCCTGGATGAACTTGGCCGCGGACGGGGTGTGTTCGGTGGGGTTGCGGGCGGAGGTGACGACGGTGGCGCCGGCGTCGAGCAGGTGCTGCACGATCGCGGCGCCGATGCCCCGGCTGCCGCCGGTGACCACGGCCCGTTTGCCGTCCAAGTCGTGGGAAATCTGCGCGGTAAGGCGACTCTCGCTCACCCTGGGTTCCGCCACCTTTCGTTCCTGGGAAATTCCTTTCCGCGGCACTGGTCGGCAAGGGAATCAATTCTCCAGTTGCGACCCAGAAGGCGACGCGGAACCACCTGCACCACTATCCGTGATCTCCCGGACACGGTCAACATGATTGTGTCGATGCCGTGGATCGCCTGAGGCAATGCAGCACGGACAAGAGCACCCGCTGGACGCCGCGATCAACAGGGCCGATAATCGTGTGTTACCTATGTGCGGCCGACCACACCATTTTCCGCACGGCCCGGCGGTGATTCGCCGGAGCGGCGGAGAAGGCGCACACGGAATGTTCACACCATGAGTGCCGAGAACTCGGGAGAAAGCATGTCCAGCTTGGACGAGCCGTTCGTCGTGGGTGATCTGACGGTCCCCAACCGCATCGTGATGGCCCCGATGACCAGGATGCAGTCCCCCGGCGGCGTGCCGGGCGAGGAGGTCGCCGAGTACTACGCCCGCCGGGCGGCCCACCAGGTCGGACTGATCATCACCGAGGGCACCTACGTCGACCGCGCCGCCGCCCGCGCGTACGACCACGTGCCCCACTTCCACGGCGAACAGGCGCTGGCCGGCTGGGCCCGCGTGGTGCGGCGGGTGCACGAGGCCGGCGGCCGGATCATCCCGCAGCTGTGGCACACCGGGGTCGTGCGCACCGGGACGGAGCCACCCGCCGAAGGCCCGTCCGGGATCGGCCTGAACGGCGCCCCGGCCGGGCGGGCCATGACCCAGCGGGACGTCGACGACACGGTGGCCGCCTTCGCCGAGGCCGCGGCGACCGCCGAGCGGCTCGGGTTCGACGGCGTCGAACTGCACGGCGCGCACGGCTACCTGATCGACGACTTCCTGTGGAGCGGCACCAACCGGCGCACCGACCGCTACGGCGGCGACCCGGCCTCCCGCGCCCGCTTCGGCGCCGAGATCGTGCAGGCCGTCCGCGCGGTCGTCAGCCCGGGCTTCCCGGTCTTCTTCCGGTTCTCCCAGTGGAAGGTCGGCAACTACGGGGCCCGCATCGCGCAGAGCCCGGCCGAGCTGGAGCAGCTGCTGACCCCGCTGGCCGACGCCGGGGTCGACGCGTTCCACGGCTCCACCCGGCGCTACTGGCAGCCCGAGTTCGACGGCAGCGACCTCAACCTGGCCGGCTGGGCGCGCAAGCTCACCGGCAAGGCCGCCGTGACGGTCGGCTCGGTCGGCCTGGACCAGCAGTACGGCGAGGGCGAGTTCGCCCAGGGCTACACCAGCCGGGTCGGCGTGACCGGCATCGACGAACTGCTGGCCCGCCTCAAGCGCGACGAGTTCGACCTCGTCGCCGTCGGCCGCACCCTGCTCGCCAATCCGGACTGGGCCGCCAGGGCGCTGCGCGGCGACCTCTCCCGGACCGTCCCGTACGACCCGGCGGTGCTCACCAGCCTGGCCTGACAGGGCCGTTCGACGAACGGGCGCGGGGGGGGGGGGGGGGGGGGGGGGGGGGGGGGGGTGGGGGGGGTGGGGGGGGGGGGGGGGGGGGGGGGGGGAGGGGGAAAG
>NZ_JBWKEQ010000005.1:50874-91006 GCF_056435365.1 Kitasatospora sp. NPDC043949
CCCGGCGCCCCCCCCCACCCCGCCCCGCAGGGCCAGTCAAACACAGGGACCCACAAAACCCCCCCCCCCCCCCCCCCCCCCCCCCCGCTTCCGGGTTTCGGGGGCGGTCCGCGGAACGGCCTACCGCAGGCCCAGCTCCCTGCGGATGACCGCGTACCACTCCTCCGTCATGCGCCGCGCGGTGGCCTCGTCGAAGACGTTCGCGTCGTACTTGAGGAAGACCTTGAACCCCTCGCCGTCCCGGTAGGACTCGGCAGCGAGGACGTACTCCCCGGCGTAGGGCAGGTCGTCGAACAGCCGCAGGTCCAACTCCCCGGGCGCGGCCGGGGCCGCGTTGGTCAGCAGGTCGGCGCCGTCGAAGTTCTGGAACAGGAAGTTGGTCAGGACCAGCGGTTCGTCGTCCGCGCCCACGGCCCGGGCGATCTCCAGCAGCGGGTAGCCGCCGTGCTCGATGCCGCCGACCACCTTGCGCTGCAGGGACTTCAGCAGCTCGGGGAAGCCGCCGACGGCCGTGCAGCGGATCGGCAGGCAGTTCGCGAACTGGCCGACGACGTCCTGGAACCGCTCCTCGTAGCGGGCGACCGCCGTCATGCCGAGGACCAGGTCGTCCTGCCCGGTCAGCCGGTGCAGGAACCGCACGTACGTCGCGAACAGCACGGTGGCGACGCTGACCCGGTGCTCGCGCGCCGCGTCGGCCAGGGCGGCGGCCAGCGGCGGCGGCAGCTTGACCGTCGCCACGTCCACCCGGGGCATCCGCTTGGGGTCGTACGGCCGGTCGTAGGGCAGCGCGAGCGCCGGTCGATGACCTGCCAGCTCCCGCAGCCAGTAGTCCCGGTGCTGCCGCGCGCGCGGGCCGGCGAGCAGCGCCTCCTCCCAGGCGACGAAGTCGCCGTAGTCGGCGCGGCTCACGCTCCCCCGGCCCTGGTAGGCCTCCTTGAGCGTGCGGATCAGGACAGCCGTGGACGTGCCGTCCAGCAGGATGTGGTGCGCGGTGATCAGCAGCAGGCGCCGCCGCCCGGCGAGGGAGACCAGGTGCGCGCGGACCAGCGGGCCCGTCGCCAGGTCGAACGGGAGGTTCACCAAGTCCCGCAGCCCGGCCAGTTGGGCGGCGCGCTTGGTGGCCGTGAGGTCGACCCGTTCGAAGGACGGCGCCCGGCCCGGGTCGATGTCCATGAACGGCACGCCGTCCCGCTCGCCGAAGACGGCGCTCAGCACCGGGTGGATGCCGCTCTGGGCACGGACCGCCCGCTCCAGGGCGGCTTCGTCCAGCTCGCCGTGGATCTCGAAGAGGAGCGGGAGGTTGTAGGCGGTCGACTCCGGCGAGCGCTGCTGGTCGCGGTACATGGTCAGCTGGCCGCACGAGAGGTTCCACCGCTCGCCCGCCGGGCCGGCCTGGGCATCCGCCGTGGCCGTCGCGGCGGCCCCTGCACCGGCGAAGTGGGCGCACAGGCCGTCGACGGTCTCGACGTCGAAGAGCAGGGTCGCGGAGACGTCGTCACCGAACTCCTCGCGCAGGGCGTTGGTGAGCTGGAGGACCAGGATCGAGTCCAGGCCGTAGTGGGTGAGCGGGGCCGCGGTGTCGATCCGCTCGGCCGGGATGCCGAGCACGGCCGCGGCCTTGTCGAGGATGAGCGCGGACAGGTCGGAGCGCGACGCCGGTGCGGCGGAGGGAGCGGGGGCGGGCACGGGGCTCGCGGCCGGCGGGGCGGGCGCGGGCTCCGGCCGGGGCGTCGGCACCACGGCAGGTACCGCAGCAGGCACGGCAACAGGCGCCGCGACAGGCGCCGCAGCCGGCACCGGCCGGGTGACGCCCTTCGGCCTGGTCCCGACCGCCTGCCGGGCCACCCCGTCGCTCTCCGCCGCGATGACCTGCTGTCCCAGCGGCAGCGCCTGCGACAGCGGGAACACCACCGTCCCGAAGCCCTCCCCCGCCAGCACGTCCCGCCAGTTCTCCGGCGACAGCGCCGGCGAGCCCGGGATCCGCAGCGACCGGTCGTCGAACAGCCACCAGCCTTCCAGCAGCCCGAAGGTGACGTGGCTGAACAGGTCGAAGGCCGACAGTTCGTTCAGCAGCAGCCACCCGCCGGCCCGCATCGCGGCCTTGGCATTGCGCAGGGTGTTGCGGGTGTCCTTGGTCGCGTGCAGCACGTTGGCCGCGATCACCAGGTCGAACCCGCCCTCGCCGACGTCCTGCCCGGCCAGCGGCCGTTCGATGTTGAGCAGTCGGCAGTCCAGGTAGGGCACGCCCGGCCCGTAGGTGGCGCGGGCGTGGTTGAGGAAGGCCTTGGAGAGGTCCGTGTAGACGTACGTCTCGATGCTCTCCTGGTACGGCTTGAGCGCGGCGAACATCCCGGCGCTGGTGCCGCCGGTGCCGGCGCCGATCTCCAGGATCCGCAGCCGCGTCCCCGGTTCACGGCGCAGCCGCTCCGACACGACGGCGACGGCGGCGCCGGCCATGGCGCGGTTGAACACGTCCGCGACGTGGTTGTTGCGGTAGCAGCCCTCCACCAGCTCCACCGAACCGCGCGGGAACATGATGTCGGTGGGCCTGGTCCGGCCGGTCACGATGTCCGGCAGCGCCCGGAGCATGGCGGAGGCCAGCCGCAGTTCGGCCTTGCGGTCGGCGTCGGCCGACCAGGACTCGCACTGCCGGTCCCACTGCGCGAGGACGGCCTCCGCGAGCACGCCCGCCGTGGACACGGCCTCCGTCGGCCCGGCCGGGACGGTGGCCCGCCGGGCGTGCTCCAGCCAGTCGGCGTACACCGGCAGGATCGCGGTGTGGTCGACGGTCGCCAGCTGGGCCGCCAGGACCTTCGCCAGCCACGGGTCCCGCTCGGTCCGGCGCCACCGCACGACCTCGTCCATCAGGCCGTCCACGCTCTCCGGCGCGAGCAACAGCTCGCCGCGCACCCGGGAGGGCGTCCGGCCGTGCACGGTGACCTGGGTGGCGCGGTCGAAGTTCGCCAGGGTGTTGTGCTGGTTGGTCTTCACGAAGGCCAGCTGCCGCTGTTCCCCGCCGAGCAGGGCGTCCAGGGCGGCGAGCCCCTCGCGCGGCTCGATCGACACCAGGCCGACCCGGCTCAGCCGCTCCCGGTAGAACTCGGAGGTGACGCTCCCGAGGTTGCCCCACCACCCCCAGTTCATGACCCTGACGGGGGTGTCCCAGTGCTGTCCGAGCGCGTGCGCGTAGGCGTCGCTGAAGGTGCAGCCGGCCGCGTAGTTGCCCTGGCCGGCCGCCGTCGTGAAGGACTGCATCGACGACAGCAGCACGGCGAAGTCCAGTTGCTCGCCGTCGAAGACCTCGGCCATCGCCGTCGTGACGTCGACCTTGGCCGCCAGCCCCGCGCGCAGGGTGGCCTCGTCCATCCGGGCGAAGGTGCTGTCCCGCAGGACGAGCGCAGCCTGCACGACCCCGTCGATCCGCGGGTGGCGCTCCCTGACCTCGCCGACGGCCCGGCGCAGCGCGGCCGGGTCCCCGGCGTCGGCGCTGAGGTAGCGGACGGTGCCGCGTCCCTGGACGGACCGGAGCCGTTCCTCGATGGCCGCGTCGGGTGCGCTGCGGCCGATCCAGGTGACGTGCGCGCCGTACTGCCGCACCACGTGCTGGGTCCAGGCGGTGCCCAGACCGCCGGCGCCGCCGATCACCACGTAGACGCCGCCCTCGCGGTAGACCGGTCGCGCGGGCGTCTCGCACGGCGCCCAGTGCCGGGCCAGCCACTGGCCGGCCCGTCGGACCCAGGCGTCCTCGGACGAGCGGGCGGGCAGGGCGGTGAGGTCGGCGGGCCAGTCGGGGCCGTCGAGGTCGACGCGCCGGACGGTCCACTGCTCGTACTCGCGCCCCAGGGAGCCGAACAGGCCGTGCAGCCCGGCGTGCGCCGGCTGGACGGGGTCGTCGGCGTGGGTGGCGAGCGCGCGGGTGGTGACCAGCGTGATCCCCAGCGGCCGGGCGTCGTACCCGGCTTCGATCAGCGCCTTGATCAGGCGGAACGCGGCGACGACGCCGTCGTTCTGCGCGGCCGTGTACCCGGCGGCGTCGACGGGGTCGAGCTTGGGCTCGGGCGCCGTCCAGACCAGGTGGTCGACCGGTCCGAGGTCGCGCAGTGCGGCGGTCACCTCCTCGACGGAGGCGGACGGCGGCAGCGGCCAGGTCAGGGCGCCGTCGAGCGGTGTCGGTCCGCCGACGACCAGGACCCGGTCGGTGCGAGCGGGTACGGGCGCGTCGGTGGCGGTGGTCGGGTCCCAGACGGGCGCGTACAGCGCGGGCTCGCTCCGGACGGTGCGGCGCGAGGTGTAGCCGGTCAGCCGCACGCAGACCGCGCCGTCGGCGTCGACCAGGTCGATGTCGAGCTTGTCGAGCGGCCCGGCCGCGCCGCCTCGCACCACGGCCCACATCGCCGACTGGCACGGGGCGTACAGGTCGAGCCGGTCCAGGGCGAACGGCACGGCGGTGTCCCGCATGCCGGTGAGGTGGGGCGCGACGGCCGCCTGGATCGCCGAGTCCAGCATCGCGGGCGCCAGCGGTCCGGGCTCCGCCGAGCCGGGCAGGGCCAGTTCGGCGAGGACGAGACCGGAGCCGACGTGCGCCTGCCGGATCGCCCGCAGGCTCGGGCCGTGGTCGATGCCCATCGCCACCAGGGCCTCGTGGATCCGCTCGCCGGACACGGTCTCCCGGCAGTCCGCGCGCAGCGCGGCGAGGTCGACCGGTGCCGGGCGCGGGGCGTCGGACGACGCGATGGCGCCCTCGCAGCACACGGTGGAGCCGGTGCCGATCTCGAACCGGTGCCCGCCCTGCTCGCTCGCGCGGACCTCGACCCGGACGTCGACCGGGGTGTCCGAGACCTCCAGCGGCTGCACCCACGTGACGTTGCGCATCCGCACCCGGGTGGCGCCCAGCGCCTTGCGGGCGAGGTCGAGGTAGGCGACCGCGGGCAGGAGGTGACGGCCCTGCACCACGTGGTCGCGCAGCAGGCCGTCCGTGCGGGTCAGCGTGACGCCGGTGCCGTCACCGCTGGTGCCGCCGTTGCCGGTGCCGCCGTTGCTGCTGCCGGCGGTCGGAGCCCAGTGGCGGTCGCGGGCGAACGGGTAGGTCGGCAGCGGGATCCGTCGGCCCTCGGCGGGCGCCAGGTCGTCGTCGGGCAGCCGGGCCGGGACCGTGCCGTCCAGCACCTGGACCAGCTCGTCGCGGTCGCGGACCACGCAGGCGAAGCGGTGGGCGAAGCGTTCCCGGCCGACGGCCAGGGTGTAGGCGAGGTCGCCGAGGTCGATCGACGCGTGGGCGCGGACGTGGAGCGCCAATCGGCGCCGCTGTTCGAGGAGTTGTTCCTCCGTCCGCGCCGAGAGGACCACCACGTGGTCCGTCCGCGGCGCGACGGCGGTGCGCGCGACGGCGTCGGCGACGGCCGGGGCCTCCTCGATCACCAGGTGCGCATTGGTGCCGCTGGCGCCGAAGGAGCTCACCACCCCGCACCGCGGCACCCCGGCGGGGCTCTCCCAGTCGTGGGTGCGGGTGCTCAGGTAGAACGGGCTTCCCACCAGCGGGATCGCCTCGTTGGCGGTCTCGAAGTGCAGCGAGGCGGGGATCTTCCGGTGCTTGATCGCCAGCAGCACCTTCAGCACGCCCGCGATGCCCGCCGCGAACTGGGTGTGGCCGATGTTGGTCTTCAGCGAGCCGACCGCGCAGTACTCCGTCCGGTCGGTGCGGGCGCGGAACGCCCGGTTCAGCGCCTGGAACTCGATCGGGTCGCCGAGCTTGGTGCCGGTGCCGTGCGCCTCGACGAGTCCGATCCGCTCCACGTCGACGCCGAACCGCTCGTACACCTCGCCGAGCAGGCTCTCCTGGGACACCGAACTCGGCGCGGTGATCCCGTTGGTGGCGCCGTCCTGGTTGACGCCGCTGGCCTTGATCACGCCGTGGATGTGGTCGCCGTCGGCCAGCGCGTCCGCGAGCCGCTTGAGCACCACGACCCCGACGCCCTCGCCGGGCACGAAGCCGTCGGCGCGGTGGTCGAAGGTGTGGCAGCGGCCGGTCGGCGACAGCATCCCGGCGCGGCCCGCGAGCCGGTACAGCCGCGGCGTGGACTGGAGGAACACCCCGCCCGCCAGCGCCATCGAGGTCTCGCCGGACCACAGGTCCTTGCAGGCCAGGTCGATCGCCACCAGCGAGCTGGAGCACGACGTGTCGACGGCGATCGCCTGGCCCTTGAGGTCGAGGAAGTACGACACCCGGCTCGGGATGACCGAGGTCATGTTGCCCCACAGGGTCTGCGCCGGCGCCTCCGGATCCAGCAGCCCCTGGTAGTCGCCGGCCCACGCCCCGACGTAGACGCCGCAGCGCGCCCGGCCCATCCGGCCCGCGTAGCCGGCGTCCTCCAGGGCCTTCCAGGACTCTTCGAGCAGCAGCCGCTGCTGCGGGTCCATCACCGCGGCCTCGGTGCCGGAGATGTTGAAGAACATCGCGTCGAACTCGTCGATGCGGTCGAGGAAGCCGCCCCGGGTGCAGGCGCTCAGGCCGTCGAGGTCGAACCGGGTCGCCTCGGTGACCAGGTCGTCGCCGTCGGCCAGGTGCGTCCAGAGTTCGTCCAGCGAGTCGGCGCCGGCGAACCGGCCGCTCATGCCGATCACCGCGATCGGTCCGCGCTCCGCGCTCCCGGTGCCGCCGTGCGGCTGCCCGGCCGCCACGGGCCGTGCGGGCCGCACGACCGGTGGCGGGGTGCTCTCCCGTTCGTCGGCGGGCTCCGTCGCTCCCTCCGTGTGGACGATGACGCCCCGGTACTCGGCGAGCAGGTGCTCGGCCAGCCGGTCGGCCGTGCTGAAGTCGAAGACCACGCTCGTCGGCAGGTCCAGCGTCAGCGCGCCGTTGAGCTGGTCCACCACGCGGATCGCCAGGATCGAGTCCAGGCCGTAGTCGGCGAACGCCAGCCCGCCCTCGACCTCCTCGACCTCCATGGCCAGCGCGCGGGCGATCTTCTCCCGCACCACGGCAGGCACGATCTCGTCCAGTCCCCTGTGCGCGACGGCGGGTTGGACGATCGGCGCCGCGATCGGTGCCGCGATCTGCGCGGGCGTCGGCACGGACTCGGGTGCGACCGCGAGCGCGGGTGCCGGCGTCTGCCGGGTCAGGTCGCCGATCCAGAACCGCTCCTTGGCGAACGGGTACGTCGGCAGCGACACCACCCGGCGTGGCGCGCCCTGGCGCAGGCGCTCCCAGTCCACCTCGGCGCCGGCCGCCCACAGCGCTGCCAGCTTGGACAGCTTGCCGGCCGCGATCCACTGCCGGACCAGCAGTTCCTGGAGGTCGCCGTCACCGGTGATCTCGGCGAGCAGTCCGCCGGATTCCCCGGCGGTGCCCCGGTGCCCCCGGCCGCCCCTCAGGGCGGCCCTCAGCTCCGCCGTCGACGAGACGGCGACCGCGTACCGCTCGGCCATCGCCTCCCGCCCGACCTGGAGCGTGAAGGCCAGGTCGGCGAGGGCGGTGTCCGGGTTGCGGTCGAGGAATCCGGCCAGCCGGTCGACGGACGCGGTGAGCTGGTCGGGAGTCCTCGCGGAGAGGACGACGACGTGTTCGGCCTGTTCGGCCTGTTGGGGTTGTCGGGCTTGTTCGGCGCCGTTGCTCGCGCCGTCGGTGGGCTGCACGGAATACTCCTCGACGATCACGTGTGCGTTCGAGCCGCCGGCACCGAAGGAGGACACCGCCGCGATCCGCGGGCCGTCGGAGTGCCACGGGCTCAGTTCGCGCTGGACCCGGAACGGGGTCCGTTCGAAGCTGATGTTCGGGTTGAGCTGTTCGGCGTGCAGGCTCGGGACGAGTTGCCGGTGCTTGAGCTGGAGCAGGACCTTCGTCAGGCCGGCCACCCCGGCCGCGGCCTCCAGGTGGCCGATGCCGGACTTCACCGAGCCGATCGCGCAGAACTGCCGCTCCGCGGTGTCCCGTTCGAAGGCCTTGGTCAGGCCCGTGATCTCGATCGGGTCGCCCAGTTCGGTGCCGGTGCCGTGCGCCTCGACGTAGCCGACCTGCCGGGCGGAGACCCCGGCCTGGTCCAGCGCCCGCCGGACGACATCGGCCTGGGCGACCGGGCTCGGCACGGTGTAGCCGGTGGAACGGCCGCCGTGGTTGACGCTGGAGCCCCGGATCACCGCGAGCACGCGGTCCCCGTCGGCCACCGCGCGGGACAGCGGCTTGAGCAGCACGCACCCGACGCCCTCACCGGGCACGAACCCGTGGCCGCCGGTGCCGAAGCTGCGGCAGTGCTGGTCGGGCGAGAGCATCCCGGAGCGGCACAGCTCGACGTAGTCCAGCGGGTGCGCGTAGAGGTTCACGCCACCGGCGATCGCCACCTCGCAGGCGCCGCGCCGGAGTTGTTCGCACGCCTCGTGGATCGCGGTCAGCGAAGCCGAGCACATGGTGTCGATCGTCAGGCTCGGCCCGCGCAGGTCGAGCAGGTAGGAGGCGCGGGCGCTCAGCGAGGCGAACGACAGGCCGGGCACCACGAGTTCGCCCGAGGGCAGCCGGCCCACCTCGTGCCGGGCGTGGCCGACCTTGGTGACGCCCGCGAACACCCCGACCCCGTGGCCGTGGCGCTCGGCGAGGCGCGCCCTCGTGTACCCGGCGTCCTCCAGCACCTCCCACGCCGCCTGCACGAACAGCCGCTCCTGCGGGTCCATGGCGTAGGCGTCGCGCGGGGCGATGCCGAAGAACCGGGGATCGAACGCGGCGAAGTCGTCCAGGAAGCCGCCCCACTTGCTGTAGCTGCGGCCGGTGGCCACCGCCGTGTTGCGATCGGGTTCGAAGAAGCCGTCCAGCGGCCAGCGGTCCACCTCGCGGACGCAGTCGCGGCCCGCCGTGAGGTTCTCCCAGAACTCGTCCAGGTCGGCGGCGCCCGGGTAGCGGCCGCTCAGCCCGATCACCGCGATCGGCTCGTCGGCGCCGGGCGCCGGCCGGTCGGGGACGGCGGTCGGCCGAGCGCTGGTGGCCCGCTGTTCGGCAGTCGCCGCCGGCTGGTCGCCCGCCACCGGCTGGTCGGCCGTGGCCGCCTGCCGGCGCGCCGGTTCCCGCCGGAGGCCGGCGAGTTGACCGGCCACGGCCCGCAGGGTCGGGTGCTCGTAGAAGATCGTCGAGGAGACCTCGGGGTAGGTCCGCACCAGCTCCCGGTTGAGCTGGATGACCATCACCGAGTCCAGGCCGATGTCGACCAGCGGGCGGTCGGGGTCGACCGCGCCCGGGGCGAGCCCGCTGACCTCGGCGAACAGGGCGAGGAGGTGGCCGAGGACGTTCGGGTCGGCGCCACGGACGGGAGCCTCCGGAACGGGAGCCGTCGGCGCGGGAGTTGTCGGCGCGGCGGCCGGGGCCGGTGTCCCGGTCGGCACCCGCGTCGGGTCGCCGTGGTGCACCCACACCTGGTCCGCCCCCGCGTTCCAGGCGTCGACCAGCGCCGTGAGCCCGGCTTCCGTGGGCATCGGCGCCAGCCCCCGGTCCTCCCACAGGTAGGCCCGGGTCCGCTCGCCGACCTGCATGCCGCCGTCCTCCCACAGCGGCCAGGCGATGGACAGGGTGCGCCCGCGGCGCAGCCCCTCGGCGACCCGCGCGTTGCGCGCGGCGGCGAACTCGTCGAGGAAGGCGTTGGCGGTCGCGTAGTCGGACTGCCCCGGGTTGCCGGTGACAGCGGCGCCCGAGGAGAAGGTCAGCACGAACTCCAGCGGGCAGTGCCCGGTGGCCCGGTCGAGGTGCACGAGGGCGTCCACCTTGGTCGCGAGGACCTCGTCCCACTGCTCGGCGGTCTTGTCCGCGAGCAGCGAGTCCCGCACCACGCCGGCGGCGTGCACGATGCCGGTGACGGCGCCCGCCTCGGCGATCAGGTGCCGCACCTCCTCCCAGCGGGAGACGTCGGCGCGCACGTACCTCGCGTCCGCGCCGGCCTGCCGCAGCTCGGCGAGCAGGCGGCCGATCCGGCCGTCCTGCGGCGAGCGGCCGGCCAGTACGACGGTCGGCCGCCGGACGTCGGCGGCGATGCGCCGGGCCGTCGAGGCGCCGATCCCGCCGGCCCCGCCGGTGATCAGGTAGACGCCGCCGTCCCGCCAGGGCTTGCCGGAGGCCGTTCCCGCACCCGGGCCCGGGAGTTCGGCCGGGGCCCAGCTGCGCGTGTGCCGGACACCGTCGCGGTAGAGCACCAGGTCGTCGGCGGCACGGGCGTTCTCCGCGACGGCGGCGGCCAGGTCGGTGCCGTGGACACCGTCGATGCCGATGACCTGGCCGACGATCCGCGGGTTCTCCTTGGTGACGGTCCGCAGCAGGCCCGCGAGAGCGAGGTCCGCCGTGACGACCTGGACGAGCGTGGTGCCGTCCCGGGCGTCGAGGCCGCGGACGGTTTCCAGCAGTTGCCACGACAGGTCGCGGAACCGGCTCTCCGGCCGCTGCTTGACCGTGTCGAGGCGGATCGCCTCGGGTACCTCCCCGTCGACCCCGCACAGCACGACGACGCGCCGGTCGTACCGGCCGGTCGCGGCGGCGGGCGTCGGCGTCCAGCGGGCGGTCAGCAGGGTCGTGCCGCTCTCCTGCCGGGTGCCGGGGGCCCAGAAGCGGTCCCGGGCGAACGGGTATCCGGGCAGGTGCGCGCGCCGGGGCGTGCCGTCGCCGAGCAGCGAACGCCAGTCGACGGCGCCCCCGCCGACCCACCGCCCGATCGGCTCCGGCTCGGCTCCGCGCTCGCCGGTGGCGACGAACGCCCGCAGCCCGTCGACGAGTTCGGAACGGGACGAGACGACCCAGCCGACCCGTTCCGCCATCTCCTCGCGGCCGACCTGGAGGCTCCACGCGATGGATTGCAGCGACACCTGCTCCGACTCCGGGGACTCCAGGTAGGCGAGCAGGCCCCGGGCCCGGTCGGTCAGCTGCCGGGCGGTGCGGGCCGACAGCGGCACCGCGACCGGCCCGCCGTCGCCCTCCCCGTCCCGGTCGCCGCGTACGTACTCCTCGACGACCACATGGGCGTTGACGCCGCCGAACCCGAAGCTGCTCACCCCGGCACGCCGCGGCGCGGGGCCGCCGGCACCGCTGCGGGGGCGCGGCCAGGCCTCGTTGTCCCGCACGATGTGGAACGGGCCGCCGGCCAGTTCGATGTACGGGTTGACCTCCTGGAGGTGCTGAGTCGCGGGCAGCACGCCGTGCTTGAGCGCGAGCAGCACCTTCAGCAGCCCGGCGATGCCCGCGGCCGACTCCAGGTGGCCGATGTTGGTCTTGACCGAGCCGAGGCCGCACGCCCCGTCGTCGCTGCGGCCCAGCCGGCGGAACGCGGTGCGCAGCGCCCGGACCTCCACCGGATCGCCGAGGGCCGTGCCGGTGCCGTGGGTCTCGATGTAGCCGATGGTGTCCGGGTCGAGGTCGCCGACGGCGGCCGTCACCAGCTCGGCCTGGGCGTCGGCGTTCGGCGCGGTCAGCGAGTTGGCCCGGCCGCCGTGGTTGTACGCGCTGCCCCGGATCACCCCGAGGATCGCGTCACCGTCGCGCTCCGCCGCCGCCAGCGACTTGAGCACCACCACCCCGACGCCCTCGCCCCGGACGTAGCCGTTCGCGCCCGCGTCGAAGGTCTTGCAGAGGCCGTCCGGGCTGAGCATGCCCGCGCGGTGCGCGCTGACGAAGGTGTCCGTGCTGAGCAGCACGTTGACCCCGCCCGCGACGGCCAGGTCGCAGGTGCCGGAGCGGATCGCCTCGATCGCGCGGTGCACCGCCACCAGCGAGCTGGAGCAGGCCGTGTCGATCGGCTCGCTCGGGCCGCGCACGTCGAGCAGGTAGGAGATGCGGTTGGCCAGGATCGAGTGCGTGGTGCCGGTCGAGGTGAAGGCGTCCGGTCGCACGCCGAGCGTGGCGAGCAGCGTCGCGTAGTCGTTGCCGGTGACGCCGATGAACACGCCCGTGTTGGTCGGCAGGTCGGCGGGTCGGTACGCGCTGTCCTCCAGCGCCTGCCAGACCGTCTCCAGGACGAGGCGGTGCTGCGGGTCCATCAGTTCGGCCTCGCGCGGCAGGATGCGGAAGAAGCTGGCGTCGAAGGCGTCGATGTCGTCCAGGGCTCCGATCCGTTGGGGGAAGTCCTGGGCCTCGATGGCTTTGCGCTGCTCCTCGTCGTAGCGGTGCAGCGGGAACGCGGTGACGGAGTCCTTGCCCGCCAGCAGGTTCGCCCAGTACTCGTCCAGGTCGCGGGCGCCCGGGAAGCGCCCGGCCGCGCCGATGACGGCGACCGGCCGGCGCGGGTCGGGCCCGGTGCGAACCGGCTCCGACTCCGGCTGGGGCTGGGACTGGGGTTGGGGCTGGGGCTGGGGTTGGGGCTGGGGTTCGACCTTGATCTTGACCCCGGCCTCGGCCTTCACCTCGGCCTTCACCTCGGCCTTCACCTCGGCCTTCGCCGTGGCACCGTGCTCGTCGACCAGGTGGGCGCCCAGCGCCTCCAGGGTGCTGACGTCGAAGAACACCGCCGGGCTGACCACGACCCCGAACCGCTCGTGGATCTCCTTCGCGAAGGTCACCAGCGAGATGGAGTCGAAGCCGAACGCGTCCAGTCCGGTACCCGGGTCGAGCTCCTCCGGCTCGAACTTGAGGATCTCGGCGGCGATGGAGCGCAGGACGTCCACGACACCCGACACCGCCGACACCACTGGTACATCCTGCTCAGCCGGTACGACCGGCTCCCGCTCTCGCACCGGGCGGGCCTGCGGCGCCGGACGGTCGCCCGGCGCCACCCCTCCGGTACCGCGCCGCACCCCGGCCAGTTCCCCGACGACCTCGCCCGTGCCCCCGACCAGCAGGATCCGGTCGTCGCCGAGGACCACGTGCGTGACCGGCGAACCGGCCCGCACCCGGATCTCCCCGACCTGGTTGAGCGCGACCAGGGTCCAGTCCGGCGCCCCGGCGCGCTTGGCCTCCCACTGCACGCCCTGGGCGATCGCCGCGAGCACGAACGGCTCGACGGTGACGTTGCGCCGGACGTGGTCCTGCTGGAACGCGGGACTGCCGATGGTCAGCACCGTCCGGCCGTCCGGCGCGCGGAACACGCCCTCGACCGCGCACGAGGCCGGCTTGTAGTCCAGCCCGCCCTCGGCCAGTTCGGCCAGGAACTGCTCCCGGGTGAGGACCTCCCGCAGTCCGGCCGGCTCGACCCGGCCGGACGGCGCCGTGGCCGCCCCCCGCACGGTGAACTCGACCGCCGCCGTCCCGTCCCCGGTCCGGACGGTGCCGTGGCCGTCGGCGAACTCCGTGACGAGCCGCGTGGTCGTGGACCAGTCGACCGGCCGCAGCACGCGCAGGTCGTGGACCGACGCCTCGGCGGCGAACCCGCTGACCTTCGCGGCGGCCAGCGCGAGGTCCACCACGAAGGTGGGCACGATGGTCGGCGCCTTGGCCAGCCGGTAGCCGTAGTCGAGCAGGTCGGTGAGGTGGACGTCCAGGGCGTAGCGCAGGCCCCGGACGTCGGATTCGTTGCGCCCCAGGAAGGGGTGCAGCCGCTCGCGCAGCGCCAGCGGGGCCAGCACGGACGGTGCGCCGTCGGTCTGCTCGATCCAGCAGCGCACCTTCTCGAACGGGTAGGCGGGCAGCGACACCCGGCGTGCCGTCGGCAGTTGGTCCCAGTCGACGCTCTTGCCGCCGGCCCAGGTGGCGGCGAGTTCGTGCGCGGGCAGCTCCCGCCGCCCGGCCAGGTAGCCGTCGACGGCCGCCAGCGCGGACCGCCGGTCCCCCGCCACGAACGCCCAGCGGTGCGGCAGTTCGTTCTTTCCGACCCGCAGGGTGTACGCGATGTCGGGGAGGTCGGCCTCCCGCGCCCCGGCGAGGTGGTCGCGGAAGACGGCCAGGTAGCGCCCGAGCGCGGCCTCGTTCATCGCCGAGAACACGAACAGCTGCTCACCGAAGGGCTCTTGGCGCACCGGCCGTTCGGGGTACTCCTCAAGGATGATGTGCGAGTTCATGCCGCCGGCGCCGATCGAGGTGATGCCGGCCCGCCGGGGGTGGGTGACCTGGCGGCCGTCCACCTCGGTGACCATCGGCTGCCAGTCGGCGAGCTTCTGCTGCACCTGGAACGGGGTGTCGGCGAAGTCGATGTCCGGGTTGAGCTCCGTGCTGTGCAGGGACGGCGCCAGCTTGCCGTGCCTCAGTTGGAGCAGCACCTTCGCCAGGCCGATCATGCCGGCCGCCGCGAGCAGGTGCCCCATGTTGGCCTTGACGGACCCGAGGGCGCAGAACTGGCGGTCCGCGGTGTACTTGCGGAACGCCGACGTCAGGGCGCGGACCTCGATCGGGTCGCCCAGCGCGGTGCCCGAGCCGTGCCCCTCGACGTAGCCGATCGTCCTCGGGTCGACGCCGGCGTCCTCGATCGCCTTCTGGATCGCGTGCGCCTGCATGCCCGGGTTCGGCACGGTGAAGCCGTTGCGCGTCCCGGCGTTGGACAGGGCGGTGCCCTTGATCACGGCGTACACGTGGTCGCCGTCGCGCTCGGCGTCGACCAGCGGCTTGAGCACGACCGCGCCGACGCCCTCGCCGAGGATGGTGCCGTCCACGCCGTGGCCGAAGCTGCGGATCACGTCGGAGGTGCCGGTGGTGAAGTGCTCCTCCGAGGAGGTGATCAGGTTGTACGGGTGCAGCATCAGGTTGACGCCGCCCGCGACGACCATCCGGCACTCACCGGCCCGCAGCATCTGCACGGCCTGGTGCACGCACGTCGACGAGGCGGAGCACATGGTGTCCAGGAAGATCGACGGCCCGGTCAGGCCGTAGAAGTAGGACAGCATGTTGGGCAGCGTCCCGGTGTAGCTGCCGCTCTGCGGCGCGCCCCTGGTCAGGCTGTTCTGGAAGCCGTACAGGTTGTAGTGGTTGCTCATGGTCCCCACGAGCACGCCGACGTCGCCCTGGTAGCGGCGGTGGATGGTCTGCCGCGAGTAGCCGGCGTCCTCCAGTGCCTCCACGCCCGACTGGAGGAACAGCCGCACCTCCGGGGACATCTGCTCGGCCTCGCGCTTGGAGATGCGGAAGTAGCGGGGGTCGAACTTGTCGAGGTCGCGGAGGAAGGTCCCGGTCCGGATCACGCTCTTGCCGCGGACGGACCGGTCGCTGTCGTGGATGGCCTCGTGGCCCCAGCGGTCGGCGGGGACCTCCTCGAAGGTGTGCCGGCCGTTCTCCAGCAGCTCCCACAGCTCGTCCATCGTGTCGGCGCCGGGGTAGCGCCCGGACACTCCGATGATCGCGATGTCGTGCCGGTCGTCGCGCGCGGGTTCGCGGACCACGGTGACGGCGGACGCGGCCGGGGCCTCGAACCGGGCGGCCGGGGCCTCGGGCTGGACCGCGGGGGCCTCGGGCTGGACCGCGGGGGCCTCGGTCTGAACGACCGGGGCTGCCAAGGCTTCCGGGGTCTCCGCGGTTTCCGGGCTTTCCGGGGTTCCGGCCGGACCGGTCGCCCCCAGCACCGCCTCCAGCTGCGCCCGCCTGGTCTCCACGAAGTGCGCGGCCACCTCGGCGATGTTCAGGTACTCGAAGAAGATCGTCTTGGACAGCGGCCCGAACACCTTCTCCAGCTGGGCGGTCACCCCGAGGATGCTCAGCGAGTCGATGCCGTACTCGATGAGGTTGGTGGTCGACTCGATGTGCTCCGGGTCGTGCCGCAGGACCTCGGCGACGACCCCCCTGAGCAGTTCCTCGGTGCGCTGCAGCAGGTCGCCCTCGCCCGCGCCGCCTGACGGAGCAGCGGTGGCGGACGAGGCGGTGGCCGGGGCCGCGGGGGCCGGGGCCGCCCGGCGTTGCGCGGCCAGGGTGGCCTTGGCGCCGTAGGCGACGACGAGGTGCGCGGGGGCGTCGGCGAGCAGGGCCCGGCCGAAGGCGCGCAGCCCGTCCTCGGTGGGCAGGTCCTCCCAGCCGCGCTCGCGGCGCAGGGAGTCACGGGTGACCTCGTCCAGCGTCATGCCGCCGTCGGCCCACAGCGGCCAGCTGATCGCGACGGTCCGGCCGCTGCGCTCGCCCGCGTCGACCAGCGTCCGGCGGTGCCGGGCGAAGGCGTCGAGGAAGGCGTTGGCCGCCGAGTAGTCGGACTGCCCCGGGCTGCCATAGACGCCGGCGACCGAGGAGAAGAGCGCGAAGAACTCCAGGTCGAGGTGGCGGGTCGCGGCGTCGAGGTTGAGCGTGCCGCGGACCTTCGGCGCCGTCACCAGGCGGACGTCGGCCAGGTCCTTGCGCAGCAGGTACTGGTCGCGCAGCAGGCCGGCCGCGTGCACGACGCCGTCGAGCGACCCGTGCTCGCGCACGATCGTGTCGACCGCGGCGCGCACGCCTGCGGCGTCGGCGACGTCGACCGGCAGGTAGTGCGCGTCGACCCCTTCGGCGCGCAGGGCGTCCACCGAGCCCGCCGGGGAGCGTCCGCTCAGGACGACCGTCGCCCCCGCGCGGCCCAGGTAGCGGGCGAGGTGGCGGCCGATGCCGCCCAGGCCGCCGGTGACCCAGTAGACGCCGCCGGCCCGCAGCGCGGGCACCTGCGGTCCGGCGTCCAGTCGCGTCTCGACGGGCTCCAGCACCTGCCGGGTGCCGTCGGCGGTGTAGCGGACCTCGGTGTCGGCGGAGTCGTCGGCGCACTCCTCCCGCACGATCCGCGCGAGCTGCTCGGCGGAGGCCGCGTCCAGGCCGGCGACCCGGACGACCCGGCCCGAGACGAGCGGGTTCTCCAGGGCGACGGTGCGGAACAGGCCCGCCAGCGGTGCGTGGAAGTGGGCCGGTACCCGGGCGTCGATCAGGGCCACGAAGCGGTGCCCGGTCCGGGGAGAGGACGCGAGCACCTGCTGGACCTCGGCGAACACCTGCTCGGTCGCGGCGTCGACGCCGTCGGCCGGGCTCGCCCGGGTGATCTCCGGCAGGGTCAGGAGGTGCGCGGTGCGGGTGGCGCCGCCGTCCGCGTCCAGCGGCCGGTCGGTCCACCGGGTGGTCGCCGTGACGACGCGCGGGCCCGCGTCGGTGGTGCGCTGGGCGAGCCCCCGCAGGCTGGCGCTGATCACGCCGTCGCCGTCGCACAGGTCGATGTCGAAGGTGGTGAGCGTCCCGGAGCCGGCGCTGCGTCGCACCCAGGCCCAGGTCTCGGCGGGGCAGGGCCGGTACACCTGGAGCTCGTCGAGGGTGAAGGGCAGCGTCGGGCCGGCGGCGGCGCCCGTCAGGACCACGGAGGTCTGGAAGGCGGCGTCCAGGACGCTCGGCGGCAGCACGCAGCCGTCGGCGCCGGTGGTCCGGATGCGGGCGATCGCCTCGTCGCGGCCCAGCCGGAGCCCGCGCAGCGCGCGCATGGCCGGGCCGTACTCCAGGCCCTGGGCGCGGAAGGCGGCGTAGACCTCGTCGGTGCCGCGGGTGGTGCGGCAGGCGGCGCGCAGGGCGTCCAGGTCCAGCGGTGACGGGTCCGGCAGGGTGACCAGTTCGGCGGTGCCGGTGCTGTGGACCGTCTCACCCTGCCGGAACTCGAACGCGATCGCGTCCTCGCGCGGCGTCAGCGCGAGGTCGACGTCGACCGGTTCGCCGACGACGATCGGCCGCAGCCACGCGAGGTCGCGCAGCCGGACGGCCCCCTCCCGGGCCGCCGCGCGCTCCACGGCGGCGCGCGCCATCTCCAGGTACGCGACCGCGGGCAGCACCCGCCGGCCGCGGACCAGGTGCGAGGCCAGGAAGGGCTCGGCCCCGGTGAACGTGGAGGTGTAGCGCTGCTGCGCCAGGTCGGAGGTGTTGCGGTGGACGAGCGGGTGCAGCAGCGCGGCGCCCGGCGCCTCGGCCGGCGGCGTGACGTACCAGTGCCGGTCCCGGGCGAACGGGTAGGTCGGCAGCCGGACGCGACGCGCCCCGGGATACCCGGGCCAGTCGGCGCCGCCCCCGCTCGCCCAGTCCTGCGCCGCCGCGACCAGTTCGGCCCCGGCCCCGGCGGGGTTGCGCACCTCGCCGTCCGCGACGGACTCCAGCGCGGCCACGAGCTGCTCCCGGTCCGAGACCAGGAACACGGCCCGGACCCGCATCGCTTCGCGGCCGACCTGGAGCGTGTGGGCGATGTCGGCCAGCGCCTGGCGCGGCCGCAGCGCGGTCTCCGGTGCCAGCAGGTGGTCCCGCAGGCCGCCCGCGAGCACCCGCAGCCGCTCCAGGTTCTTCGCCGACAGCGGGACGACGTACGGCCCCGCGGGCTCGGCGGCGCGGTCGGCCGGCCCGCCGAGGTGCTCCTCCAGCAGCACGTGGGCGTTGGTCCCGCCGAACCCGAACGAGCTGACGCCGGCCCGGCGCGGCACTCCGTCGCCGCCCGGCCACGGCCGGGTGTCGCCGACGATGTAGAACGGGCTGCCGTCCAGGTCGATCAGCTGGTTCCTGGTCCGGAAGTTGACCGTCGCCGGGAGGGTCCCGGCGGCCATCGCGCCGATCACCTTGACCACGCCGGCCACGCCCGCGGCCGATTCCAGGTGGCCGATGTTGGTCTTGATGGAGCCGATGCCGGTGCTGTCCGGCCGCGGTGACGTCCCGTGGGCGTCGTGCAGGCTCTGGAAGGCGCGTTTGAGGCCGACGATCTCGATCGGGTCGCCGACCGGCGTGCCGGGCCCGTGGGCCTCGATGTAACTCACCGTCTCGGGCGTCACACCGGCGCGGGTGTAGACGTCCTCGATCAGCGCGGCCTGGGCGGCCGGGTTGGTGACGGTCAGCGAGTTGGTCTTGCCGCCGTGGTTGGTGCCGACGCCCTTGATCACCGCGTGCACGGGGTCGCCGTCCGCCAGCGCCCTGGCCAGCGGCTTGAGCAGCAGGACGGCGCCGCCCTCGCCCCGGACGAAGCCGTCCGCGTCCTGGTCGAAGGCATGCGAGCGGCCGGTGGGCGAGAGCATGCTCGCCTTGCTGAACGCCACGAACAGCTTCGGCGACCAGCACAGGTTCACGCCGCCGGCCAGCGCCAGGTCGCAGTCGCCGTTGTGCAGGGCGGCGACGGCCTCGTAGAGCGAGACCAGGGAACTGGAGCAGGCGGTGTCGTTGGCGATGCTGGGGCCGTGGAAGTCGAAGTAGTAGGACAGCCGGTTGGCGACGATCGAGTAGGCCGTGCCGGTCGGGAAGTAGGCGTCGGTCGGCACGTCGTCGCGTTCGATCAGCTCGGCGTAGTCGCCGTGGCACAGGCCCATGAAGACGCCCGTGCGGCTGCCCGCGAGTTCGCCCGCCCGGTAGCCCGCGTCCTCGATGGCCTTCCAGGCCAGCTCCAGCGCGAACCGCTGCTGCGGGTCCATCGTCTCCGCCTCGCGCGGGGAGATGTTGAAGAAGGCGGCGTCGAAGCGGTCGGCGTCCTCGACGAACCCGGCCCAGACGCTGTACGTCTTCTCCTCGCCGCCGCGCGGATCGCCGAAGTAGCGTTCCTTGGACCATCGTTCGGCGGGCACCTCGGTGATCAGCGAGCGTCCGGCCGCGAGGTGGTCGAACAGCTCGACGAGGGTGTCGGAGCCGGGGAACCGCAGGGCCAGCCCGATGATCGCGATGTCGTCGGTACTCATCGGCTCTCCCCCACTCGCTGCACGGCACGGCGGTTGTCCACGGTCACCCGCAGGTTCAGCGCGGCGCTCGACGCTCCGGCCGGCGCCGTACCGCCGCCCCGCACGAACTGCTGGTGGAGCACGGCGGTCGTCAGCAGGTAGAGGAAGGTCTGGTCCTCCTTGGTGCTGACCTCCTCCACCGGCGAGGTCATGACCTTGTCGACCAGGCGCCGGGCGAACTTCGCGTCCAGGCAGCCGATCCCGGCCAACTCGTGGTCGGACAGCAGCAGTTCCAGGTAGTCCGGGCGGCTTTCCTTGAAGGCGGCGCTGCCCGGCGCGCGGTAGGGCTGCTTGGGGCGGCTGGTGGTCCACTCCGGGAGCTCGGCGCGGAACGCCTTCTTCAGGATGGCCTTCTCGACCTGGCCGTCGTCGTAGCGCAGGTTCACCGACGCGGCCGCGCGCACCACCGCGGGGTCGAGGAACGGGCAGCGGTTCTCCACGCTGTGCGCCAGCGCGGCCCGCTCCCCCTGCGTGGACAGCAGGAATCCGGGCAGCAGCGTCTTGTACTCCAACCACTGCGCCTTGTGCATCGCGGTCATGTCCGCGTAGCCGGGAGTCCCGGCGACGAGGTCGAGCAGGTCGGCGAACGGGTCGATCCGGTCGGCGAGCAGCCGGGCCGCGAACCTCCCGTTCTGGTACCGCATCTCGTGGGAGAACAGGCCCGGCAGCCGTTCCACCGAGAACTGCTGGTACAGGCCGAGCAGATGGGCCTGGTGGGCGGAGCCGAAGTGCTCCAGCTCCGGGTGCAGGCCGGCCAGCCGGGTGCGGCGCTCGCCGTCGGTCAGCTCGTTCCACCGCGCGCGCAGCAGGGTCTCGCGGAACAGCGAGTAGCCGAGGAAGGCCTCGTCGGCGCCCTCGCCGCTGAGGATGGTCTTGATCCCGGCGTCGCGGACGTGCCGGGACAGCAGGAACATCGGCACGAACGAGGTGCGGAAGGTCGGAACCTCCGCGTGGTACACGGCGGCCGGGAAGTGGTCGGTGATGTCCTCGCTGGTGATCGGGACGGCGGTGTGCAGGGTGCCCAGGTGCTCGGCGACCAGGCGCTGGCTGTCGGACTCGTCGAAGGACTTGTCCTGGAACGCCACCGAGAAGGTGCGGACCTCGTACGGGGAGAGCTGGGTGGCCAGCCTCGTCACGATCGAGGAGTCCAGGCCGCCGCTCAGGTAGACGCCGACCTCGACGTCGGAGCGCAGCCGCAGCTCCACGCTGGTGCGCAGGGTCTGCCGGAGCATGTCGATCGCCTCGGCCTCGGTGCCGTCGAAGCCGGGCACGTCGAAGTCGAGGTCCTCGTAGGGGCGCAGCGAGCGGCGGCCCGCGCTGATGGTCAACACGGAGCCCATCGGCAGCTGGCGCACGCCCCGGAACGGCGTGCGGTCGGGCAGCGGCGTCCACGCGGCGTAGGTGGTGGCCAGCTCCCTCGGGTCGAACTCGAAGCGGAAGCCGGGGAAGGCGCGGAACGCCTTCATCTCGGACGCGAACAGGAAGTCCCCGCCCGCGTCGGCGTAGAACAGCGGGCGCTTGCCGTAGCGGTCGCGGGCCAGCACCAGGTCACCGGTCGCCGCGTCCCTGATGGCGACGGCGAACGCGCCGTTGAACCGGGTGAAGCAGTCCGACCCCCACTGGATCCAGGCCTGGAGCACGACCTCGGTGTCGGAGTGGTCGGTGCGGAACGGGCGGCCGAGGCGCTCCAGTTCCGCGCGGAGTTCGATGTGGTTGTAGATCTCGCCGTTGAAGCAGATCCAGTAGCGCCCGGAGGGGTCGGACATGGGTTGCGAGCCACCGGCGAGGTCGACGATGGCCAGCCGCACCGCCCCCATGGCCATGCCGTCGTCGAGGTAGTAGCCCGCCTCGTCCGGCCCGCGGTGGTGGATGTTCGACAGCATCGAGGTGATGACCTCGGCGGTGGCACCGGGGTGCAGCGAGGTCGAGAGGAAACCAGCCAGCCCGCACATGATCCGTCCTTCTACTTCGCGGAGATCTTCTTGGTGACGAACTCGTCGATCGCGGTGAGCGAGACGAAGACGTTCACGAGGATGTCCTCCGGGGAGATCTCGACGGAGAACTCGGACTCCAGGAACTTCATCATCCTGACGTAGCCGAACGAGTCGATGACCCCCGCCTTGAACAGGTCGGTGTCCGGGGTGATCACGTCGTCGAACTCGAAGAGGAAACGGTCTTCCAGGTACAGCCGGATCGTGTCCGTCGTGGTTGCCATGTGTCAGACTCCAGCCCTGATTTTGAACACCATGTGAGTGAGGGCCAGGCCCCCGATTTCGGTGAATTCCAGCTCGGCGTCGCCGTCGAGCAGCCCGCGGACGCTGTCGGTCCAGCGCACCGGGGCGACCAGCTGCTCCGTGAGCATGCGCGTCACCTGTCCCGGCTCGTACGGCCGGCCCGTGACGTTGGAGATGACGGGGGTGTCGGGATCGGCGAACTCGAACTCCGTCAGGAACTCGGCGAACCGCACCCTGGCCGACTCCATGTACCGGGAGTGGAAGGGCGCGCTCACCTTGAGCCGTACGAAGCGGATCTCCCGGCGCTCCAGGCAGGCGTGCGCCGCGTCCAGGACCGGCGGGGTGCCCGCGATGACCACCTGCGAGCCGGTGTTGAGGCCGGCGATGTCGACGCCGTCGACGCCGTCCTCCGCGAGGATCTCCAGCAGTTGCCCGGGCGGTGTGTTCATGACGGCGGTCATGCCGCCCTCGGAGGCCGCCGCCATCAGCTCGCCGCGCTTGGCGACCAGCCGCAGCCCCGTCTCGAAGGCGAAGGACCCGGCCGCGAGCAGCGCGTTGTACTCGCCCAGGCTGTGCCCGAGGTAGACGTCCGCCTCCCGGTCCCCGTGGTGGACCCGCTCGAAGGTCCGCAGCGCGTTGACGACGAACAGCGCCGGCTGGGTGTACTCCGTGCGGCCCAGCAGGCCGTCCGGGTCCTCCGTGCACAAGGAGACCAGGTCGTACCCCAGCACGTCCGAGGCGTACTGGACCAGCCCCGGGTACCGTTCGAAGACCTCTGCCCCCATTCCCTTTTCCTGACTTCCCTGACCAGCGAAGATGACTGCCAGCACGACGCTCCCTCAACCCATGACTACCTGCTGACCTGCACTGACCTGCGCCCGACCCGCCCCGACCTGCCCCCGGCTCGCCCCGACCGCGACCGCGGATCTGAGCACGTCCAGGAACGCCCTGCCGCGGCTGCTCATGGCCAGCTCGGGCATCACGGCCGCGCCCAGGGTCGCGGGCGGCAGGTCTCCGACCAGCTCGACCTCGCGGACCCTGCCCCCGTCCAACGTCGTTGCGGTTCGGGCGGGTTGATACATCAAGGCGAACCCGGCACCGGCGGCCACCAGGCCGCGAAGCGTCTCGATGCTCGCCGCCTTCACCACCCGCGGCATGCGGACGCCCGCGCGGGAGAACATCCGCTCGGCGTGACGGAGCACGCTCGGGACGTTCAGGGCGACCAGCGGTCGACCGGCCAACTCGTCCAGAGCGAGCGGGCCGGCCAGGCCCGACGGGTCGTCATCCGCCAGCAGGGCGTGCACCGGCAGATCGACCAACGGGTGGAACCTGGCGTCGCCCGCCAGGAAGTCGTACGTCACCGCCAATTCGCACCGGCCGTCCCGGAGGAACTCCAGCAACCGGTCGGCGGACGCCTCGTGGAGGTTCAGCTCCAGCGCCCGGTGCCGCTCCCCGGCCAAACGGTGGACCAGCGGCAGCAGGAACGGGGCGATCGGGAAGAAGAACCCGACGTCGAGCTGGCCTGCCGTGTCGCCCGCCAGGGCGTCGCCCTGCGCCTTGAGGCTCCTGGCCTGCCCCAGCAACGCGCGCGCCTCCCGCAGCAGGTGGCGACCGCTCGGCGTCAGGGAGACCCCACGGGCATGGTGACGGAGCAACAGCTGAACACCGAGCTGACGTTCCAGCCGCATGATCGCCGACGAGACCGTCGACTGCGAGGCGCACAGCTTCTCCGCCGCCTCCGAGATGTTGCCGATCTCGGCGGAGACGACGAAGTAGCGCAATTGAGTGAGACTGAATCCCAAGCGATCGGTCATAGCGCGCGGAAACCTTTTCCCGGAATCTGGCCATGCGGATTTTTCGGGGTCGGCGGGCGACCGCCGGAGAAATTCTGAATTCGGTGACGAACCACGGGCGATCAGCCCGCGGCGGATCCGTGAAAGGCGCACCGGGGCGCGGTGACCGGCCTCGGTACGCAGGGCGACGGCGGCCCGTGGCGACCGCGGCGGGTCGCCCGTGCGGAGCCGGTCACGCCGACGCGTTCCGCTTCGGGCCGTTCGAAGTGTTCGAGCAGTACGGCGAGTTCATGCCCGCCGCGGCGTCAACTCGACTTTCTCGGCGCGCTGCCGGGCGATGCGGGCCCGGCAAGCTGCCGGTCCGATCTGCTTGACGCCGACGCGCGCAAATGGCTGGACACCGAGCTATTCCGGTCCAGTACTATCTGCCGGAGGTAGCCCAATCCCGGATTCGTTCCAGGGAACGGGATGACGGGGACATGTGCGATGACCATGGTGACACTTTCCTCAGCTCCGGTCATAGACGAGAAGCTATCGGGCGGGATGTCGCGGTCCAGGCTCATATGACATGAGCAGATCAACTACACAGAGAGCAAGAAACCGGACAAGTCTCCGATGAGCGTGCCCAGGTCGCCCAGCTCGAAGCGGGCCACGTGTCATACGGTAACTGAAAGGTTACCGGTTAACAAGTTGGAGCATGTGCACGAATGGATGAAACGCAGGCGGTATGGCAGCTGTGGGTACAGAGCCGTCCTGACCTCGACCTTTCGTCGATGGAGATCATCGGCGGCCTCCGACACGCCCACGCGATGCTGGAGTTCCTCCTTGAACCAGTGTTCGAAGCGGCGGCCGTCAGCTCATCGGAGTTCGACGTGCTCTACCACCTCCGCCACTCGACCGAGCCGACGATCGCGCGCCGCCTCGCCGCCTCGATGGGGCGGTCGCCGGCCGCGCTGAGCAAGGCACTGGCCAAGCTGGAACGGCGCGCCCTCGTCGTCCGGACGGTGAATCCCGCGGACCGGCGCGCGGCGCTGGTCTTCATCACCGACGCGGGCGCGGCCGCCGTCGACGACGTCATGCCCAAGCGCCTGGCCATCGAGCAACAGGTCCTCGGGGCACTCAGCGACGGACAGAGCACGCAGGTCCGGATCGCCCTGCGGCGTCTCGCCGAAGCCATCGAAGCCCAGGCCCTGCGCAGCCCGCCCGCCGACCCGGAGACCACCACCACCCCGGCCTGGACTCCGCCGCGTTCGCCGTCACGCGAGTCCCCGTCCCGCCCCCCTCGGGCGCCCCGGCGACAGCTCGCCAACGCCAAGCCTCCCCGGAGCGGTTACCCGACGGAGCTGTGAGCACCGCCGCCATCGGTGACTCGACTCGGCCGACAGCACGTGGACTTCGGGCCCGGCGGTGATCGCGACCCTCGACACCGAAGCGGTGCCCGGCGCCCCACCGCGGACGCCGGAGGATGAGCGACCGGGCGACGGGCGCACCGGCGGCCGCCGACTCGCGCGGAACAGCCCGCCAGCAGAGCTGGCGGGCACCTGGTCGAGCACGGCGCCACCCGGCACCTGGCCGGGCACGGGGCGGACGAGCTGTTCACCGGGGGCGCCGCCTATCTGCACACGCTCTTCCGCCGCCGCCCGGTGACCGCCTGGCGGCAGTTGCGCGCCCACCGAGGACGGCAGCGGGGCGACGACGGCCGGCCGCACCACCTCCGGACCGCAACCGGACCAGGGCCCGCCGTCGGCGCCTTCGCTGGAGATCCGCGATCTGCGGTTCGGCTACAGCCCCGACGCACCGGTCCTCCGGGGGTTGTCGCTCCCCGTTCCCGCGCACGCGCTGGTGGCCCTGGTCGGCCCGTCCGGGGCCGGAAAGTCGACCGCCTTCGCCCTGATCAACCGCTTCTACGAGCCGTGGAGCGGCAGCATCCGCATCGACGGGCGGCCCGCCACGGACCTCGGCCTCGCGAAATGGCGCTCACACCTCGGCTGGGTCGAACAGGACTGCCCGATCCTGCACGGCACCCTGCGGGACAACCTCTGCTACGCCGCCCCGGACGTCACCGACGACCGGCTCTGGGAGGTCCTCGACCTCGTCAACCTCACCGGGAAGGTGCACGGCCTGACGGCGGGCCTCGACACCGAGGTCGGGGAACGCGGGGTGCGCCTGTCCAGCGGCGGACACCGTCGTCATGCTCTCCGACGGCACGGCCGCCGCCACCGGCACGTACGCCGAGCTCCTCCGCACCGACCCGGGATTCCAGCAGCTCTGCGGACACCGGCGGACCGCGGACCGCGGCTCCGCCACCCCGCCGGTCAGCCGGCCCGGGGCAGCAAGCGCTCGCCGCCGAGGACCCAGCGGCCGCGGCGCATGACGGCGACCAGGTCGTAGCCCTCGGAGTCGAGCACGACCAGGTCGGCCTGCTTGCCGGCCTCCAGCGAGCCGATCGAGTCGGCGAGGCCCAGCAGGCGGGCCGGGGTGGCGGACAACGACTCGACGGTCTGGTTCAGCGTCAGGCCGTCGACGGTGAGCGAGCGCTTGAACGCGACGTCCAGCGTCAGGGTGGAGCCCGCGATGGAGCTGCCGTCCGGGAGCATCGCGACGCCGTCCTTGACCTCGACCTGGAGCGGGCCGAGCGGGTAGAGGCCGTCGCCCATGCCGGCCGCGCCCATCGCGTCGGTGATCAGGGCGACCCGGGACGCCCCGGCGGTGCCGTAGGCGAGGTCGAGCACGGACGGGTGCAGGTGCACGCCGTCGTTGATCAGCTCGACGGTGACCCGCTCGTCCTCCAGCAGCGCCACGATCGGGCCCGGGGCGCGGTGGGCGATGCCGGGCATCGCGTTGAAGAGGTGCGTGGCGACGCTCGCGCCGGCGTCGATCGCCTCCAGCGTGGTGGCGTAGTCGGATTCGGTGTGGCCGACGGCGGCGATCACGCCGAGGTCGGCGAGCATCCGCACCGAGTCCAGGCCGCCGGGCAGTTCGGGGGCCAGGGTGACCATCTTCGCGTGGCCGCGGGCCGCGTCGACCAGCTTGCGCACCAGCGCCGGGTCCGGGTCGCGCAACAGGTCGGGGCGGTGGGCGCCGCAGCGGTTGTGCGAGATGAACGGGCCCTCGAAGTGGATGCCGGCCAGCACGCCGTCCTCGACCAGCTCGGACAGCACGGACGCCTGGCGGGCGACCTCGTCGATCTCCCCGGTGACGGTGGACGCGACCGTGGTGGTGGTGCCGTGCTCCAGGTGCGTACGGGCGGCGAGCAGGGCCTCCTCCGCGATGCCGGAGGCGTAGGAGGCGCCACCGCCGCCGTGCACGTGCAGGTCGACGAAGCCGGGGACGACGGTGTACCCGGTCAGGTCGAGGTCGCCGGGCTCGCTCTCGCCTCCGAGGCCGGCGATCCGGTCGCCCTCGACGGCCAGGCGGCCGCCCTCGACGACGCCGCCGGGCAGGACCAGCCGGGCGCCGGCCAGTGCGGTACGGTCACGGTCCGCGGTGGTCACGCGGTCACCTCCGGCGCTGCTCCGGGCAGCCGTAGAACTGAGTGAAGTTGCTTATTTCATCGCCATGATAGTCAGTTTCGAGCGGACGACCAGACCTGCGACCTGCTCGCCGAAATCAGTCCGACCCGGCGCCACCCAGGGGTTTGGCTCCGGACCGGGCTAGAATCGCGTCATGCTCAAAGCTGATCGCGCCACCCGGATCCTCTCGCACGTCACCGAAGCGGGGAGCGCCGATGTGCACGCGCTCGCCGAACTCCTGGACGTCTCGACCGCGACCGTGCGCCGCGATCTCCAGGAGCTCCACGAGCAGGGGCTGCTGCACCGCACCCGGGGCGGCGCGGTGACCGGCTCGGTCAACCTCGAACTGCCGCTGCGCCACCGCGGCGAGAAGCAGCGGGAGGAGAAGCGCCGGATCGCCCTGGCCGCGGCCGAACTCGTGCCGGAGGGGGCGGTGGTGGGCCTCAGCGGCGGCACCACCACCAGCGAGCTCGCCCGGGTGCTCGCCGAGCGCACCGGCATCACCGTCGTGACCAACGCGGTGAACATCGCCGCCGACCTGATCGTCCGCCCCGAGGTGCGCCTCGTGGTGATCGGCGGCATCGCCCGCACGGCCAGCTACGAGCTGGTCGGTCCGGCCGCCGACCGGATGCTCTCGCAGTACCACCTGGACATCTCCTTCATCGGGGTCGACGGCCTGACGGCGCAGGAGGGCTGCACCACGCACGACGAGATGGAGGCCCAGACCGACCGGGCGTTCCTGCGCAGCAGCGCGCGCTCGGTCGTGCTGGCCGACAGCACCAAGGTCGGCAAGGTCACCTTCGCCCGGATCTGCCCGCTCTCCGACGTCCACGACCTGGTGACGGACGACGGCCTGACGGAGGCGCAGCAGCGGGCCGTCACCGGCTGCGGCGTCCGGGTCCGGCGGGCCTGACCGCCGACGGGCCCCGGGGGTGGCCTGATCCACCGGCCACGCCCCGGGGCCCGGTTCAGGCCTTGACGCCGCCCGCCGTCAGGTCGGTGCGCCAGAACCGCTGCAACAGCAGGAAGGCCACGACCAGCGGGACGACCGAGACCAACGAGCCCGTGACGACCAGGTTGTACGGGGTGTGGTCCCGCAGGCCGTTCCAGTAGTAGAGGCCGAGGTTGACCGGCCAGAGCTTCTGGTCGGAGAGCGTGACCAGCGGCAGGAAGAAGTTGTTCCAGATGGTGGTGAACTGGAACAGGAAGATGGTCACCAGCGCCGGCGAGAAGATCCGCAGGACCACCGTGAAGAAGATCCGGAACTCCCCCGCGCCGTCCATCCGGGCGGCCTCCAGGATCTCGTCCGGGACGGACGCGGCGGCGTAGATCCGGCTGAGGTAGACGCCGAACGGGCTGACCATGCTGGGCAGCAGGACCGCCCAGACGGTGTTGACCAGATGGGCCTTGGACAGCAGCAGGTAGACCGGCAGGGCGAGGAGCGGCGCGGGGACGAGCACCGCGGCGAGGATCGTGTTGAACACCGCCTCGCGGCCCCGGAACCGGTACTTGGTGAGCGCGTAGCCGGCCATCGCCGCGAGCAGGGTGGCGGCCGCGGCGCCGACGCCCGCGTACAGCACGGTGTTGAGGAGCCAGCGGAAGTAGAGCCCGCCGTTGGCGGTGGCCAGGTCGTGCAGGTTGTCGCCGAGGTGGAGGGTGGAGAACCAGAAGCCGCCGCTGCCGAACAGGTCGCTGCTGCTCTTGGTGGAGGCCACCAGCAGCCACCAGGCGGGCAGCAGGAAGTAGGCGGAGAGCACGAACAGGACGGCCGTGCCGAGGACGTTGGGGCGCGGACGGCGGCCGGGGGCGCCCAGTCGGGCGGGCCCGGCGGGGCGGCGGCGCGCCGGGCCCGCGGTCTCGGGGCGGCGGCGGAGGTCGGCGGTGCTCATGCGGTCACCCGGTTTCCGGTGATGCGCACCGAGAGGCGCAGGAAGGTGAAGGACAGGACGCAGGTGGCCAGGGCCAGCAGGACGGCGATGGCCGCCGCCTTGCCGTAGTCGTTGGTGCCGAACGCCGCGTTGTACGCCGCCATGTTGGGCGTGTAGTCGGCGGAGACGGTCGAGGCCAGCGAATGCAGGACCATCGGCTCGGTGAAGAGCTGGAGGGTGCCGATGATGGAGAAGATCCCGGTCAGCACCAGGGCGGGGGCCACCAGCGGGATCTTGATGTGCCAGGCGGTCCGCCAGGGGCCGGCGCCGTCGAGGTCGGCGGCCTCGTAGAGCTCGCTGGGGATGGCTTGCAGGGCGGAGAGGATGACCAGCATGTTGTAGCCGGTCCAGGTCCAGGTGACGATGTTGGCCATCGACCACAGGACGGTGCCGGAGGAGAGGAAGTCGGCGTCGATGCCGATGTCCCTCAGTCCGGCGACGAGCGGGCTGGTGCCGGGCAGGTAGAGGAACGCCCAGAGGATGGTGGCCACGACGCCCGGGATCGCGTACGGGAGGAAGTAGGCGAGCCGGAAGAACTTCCGCAGCCGGGTGCCCTTGGCGTCGATCAGCAGGGCGAGGCCGAGGGCCAGTCCGAGCATCACCGGGACCTGGACCACGCCGAAGAGCAGCACCCGGCCGACGCCCGCGAGGAACGAGCCGTCGCCCAGGGCCGCGGTGTAGTTGTCGAGCCCCGCGAAGACCGTTCTGGCCGGGCCGAAGCCGAGGCCGGAGCGCTCCACGCGGTACAGGCTCTGCCAGAGCGCGTACCCGATGGGCAGCAGGAACAGGACGGTGAACAGCAGGCCGAAGGGGGCCAGGAAGCCGAGGGCCGCGCGGTTGCGGGACGGCGTCCGTCGTACCGTGGCGGCCTTCGGGGCGGTGCGGCCCGGCGCCGCCGGGGTTGCTGCGCTCATCTGGGGTTCTCTCTCGTGCGGGCGGTGGTCGGTCCCTCGGGCGTGTCGGACGGGTCGGACGGGTCGGACGCGCCCGGGCCGGCGGACCGCGCGGGGTCCGCCGGCGAGCCGGTCAGCCGGCGGTGACCGTCAGCCCCTTGGACTTCATCGCGTCGACGGTCTTGTTCTGCACCGTGCCCAGCGCCGCCGTCAGGTCGCCGTGGGCGGCGACGGCCGCGCCGAAGGCGTCGGTGAGGTCGCTGGAGGTCTGGGTCATGGTCGGGCCCCAGCTCCATTTGGGGGCCTGCGCCGTCGCCTGCTTGAAGACGTCGAAGATCGGCTGGTTGCCGAAGTAGGCGCTCGGCTTCGCCAGTGCCGGCACCGACGTGCCGCTGGTGGAGGCGGGGTAGATGCCGGCCTTGTCCACGAGGGTGCCGACGGCGGCGGCGTCCGTGCTCATCCAGTTGGCGAAGCGCAGCGCAGCGGCGGTGTTCTTGCAGCCCTTGACCACCGCGGTGGACGAACCGCCGTCGTTGCCGACCGACTTGGCGCCGCCCTGCCACTGCGGCATCGGTGCGACCGCCCACTTGCCGGACGCCTGCGCCGCGTTCTGTTCGAGGATGGAGGAGAACCAGACCGGGCCGGGGTAGGCGGCGAGCGTGCCGTCCTGGAGGTCCTTGTAGAGGTCGGGGCTGAAGCCCTGCTCGGACTTGACCTGGCCCTGGTCGATCAGGCCCTGCCAGTACTTCGCGACCTTGGCGGTGGCCGGGTCGCTCGCGAGCGAGACCTTCCAGCCCTTGCTGTCGGTGCCGAACCAACTGCCGCCGGCCTGGGCGGACATGCCGGCGAACCACCACGGGTCGTCCGGGTTGAACACGCTCAGGTAGCCGTTGGGGTTGGCGGCGTGCACCTTGGCGGCGTCGGCGGCGAACTCCTCCCAGGTCGCCTGCGGCTTCAGACCGTACTGGGCGTACAGGTCGGTGCGGTAGTAGAGCGCCATCGGGCCCACGTCGACCGGGATGCCGTACACCTGGCCGCCGACCTTCACCGCGTTCCAGGCGCCGTCCCCGTACTGCGACTGGTACTGCCCGGCCTCGCCGCTGACGTCCTGGACGGCGCCCTCCACGACGAAGCTGGGCAGCGACTCGTAGCCGACCTGGGCCAGGCAGGGGGCGTTGCCGGCCTTGACGGCCGCGAAGATCTTGGCGTAGCCGCCCTTGCTGCCCGACACGATCTTCTCGAACTTGACCTTGGCGTCCGGGTGGGCCGCGTTGTACTGGGCCACCGCCTCCTCGTAGCCCGGCGCCCAGCCCCAGAACGTGACCTCGGCGGAGCCTCCGCCGCCCGAGGCGCCGTCACCGCCCGATCCGCAGGCCGCGATGCCGGTGAGCAGCGGCAGCGTGGCGGCGGCGGCCAGCAGGCGGGTGCGGATTCGTGTCTTCGCCATGAGGATCTCGTCCTTTACGTGTACTGGCCCTCGGCCATCGCGGCACGGCGTCGGGTGGACGGCGGCTGGCGCGAGCGGGTGCGGTGCGGTGGGGGTGCGGTGGGGGTGCGGTGGGGGTCGGCAGGGGTGTCCGGGTTCCGGAGGTTCTGGGGCCGGCCGGGAGTGCCGCCGCGCGTCGGCGGCCTCCTCACCGGGCCGGATCCTGGTCCGGCTCCTGGCCCTGGCCCTGGCCCGGTCCGGGTGTCGGTGGTCGCGTGCCCATCGGACCACCCCCTGCTCTATGGTGCGCAGTTCGGATGAGTATTGCTCAATATCGAGCAGGTTCCTAGAGCTTCGGAGCACGAAGCGGTCTCGGTTTCGACACGGCCCGTCGCGCGGAGACCCGGTCGGAGAGCCGGGCGACGGGCCGGGTGCACGGGGTGTCAGCCCAGGTCGGGCCGGGCCACCAGGTGCACGGCGGGTTCGCCGGACCGGTCGAGTTCGAGGACGGTGATCTCGTTCGTCCCGCTGCGCAGAACCGGCCAGGGCAGGTAGAGCGTGCACTGCGGTCCGCGGTCCCAGTAGCGGCCCAGCAGGAAGCCGTTGACCCAGACGTAGCCCTTGCCCCAGCCCGGCAGCGCCAGGTAGCCGTCGGCGGGCTCCGCGACCTCGAAGGCGCCGCGGTGGAAGGCCGCGCCGGGGCCGGCGGCCGGGGCGCCGGCCGTGCCCCAGGGGAGCCGGTCCGGCGTCCCGTCGGCCAGCGGCATCGGGTCGGCCGTCCACCCGTGCAGGTACTGCTGGGTGTGCAGGGCCCCGGCGATCCCCTTGCGGTCGCCGATCCCGGCGCCGTAGTTGACCCGGCCCATCGACTCGACCAGCAGCTCCAGCCGGGCACCGCCGCCGGGCACCGGGACGAGCAGGGGCTCGTGCTCGACGTCGCGTTCCAGGGTGGCGAGGTGGGTGCCGTCGACGCGGACGTGGGCCCGGTCGGCGAGCCCCTCGACGGTCAGCGGGTATTCCGCGCGCGGGCCGGGGATGGTGGTCCGGTAGCGGACGAGGCCGTGCGGGAGGCCGAGTTCCTCGAAGGAGAGCGGGACGGCGGAGCGGACCTCGCCGGTGGACAGGTGGTCCACCACGTCCGCCAGCGGCAGGGACCGGTCGAGCTCCACCCGGCACGCCGGCAGCGTGGCCGGGAGCTCCTCGGGCTCCGGCACCGGGCCGTCCGCGTACGCCGCCAGGACCTCGCGGAAGGCCCGGAACTTGGCCGTGGGGGCGCCTCGTTCGTCCAGCGGGGCGTCGTAGTCGTAGGAGGTCACGGTCGGCTGGTAGCCCCGGCCGGTGCGCGGATCGGCGGTGTTGGCGCCGGCCCAGGTGCCGAAGTTGGTGCCGCCGTGGGCCATGTAGAGGTTGACGGAGGCCCCGGCCGCCAGGATCTCGCGCAGGGCCGCGGCGGCGTCCTCGGCCGGGCGGGTGGTGTGCGGCTCCCCCCAGTGGTCGAACCAGCCGTTCCAGAACTCCATGCACATCGGCGGGTCCTGGGGGCGGTGGCGGCGCAGCTCGGCGAAGGCCTCGGTGGCGCGGCTGCCGAAGTTGACGGTGGCGAGGTGGCCGGGCAGGGCGCCGCCGGTGAGGAAGAAGTCCTCCGGCCCGTCGGAGGTGCAGAGCGGGACGTCGATGCCGCGGGCGCGCAGGCCGTCGGCGAGGTGGGCGAGGTAGGCCCGGTCGGTGCCGTAGGAGCCGTACTCGTTCTCGATCTGGACCATCAGGACGTTTCCGCCGCGCGTGGTCTGGTGCGCCGCCAGGATCGGGATCAGCGTGTCGTACCAGCGGTCGACGTGGGCCAGGAAGCGCGGGTCGCTGGTGCGCAGCGGCAGGCCGCGGCCCGCCGCGCCCGGTTCGGCCAGGAGCCACCAGGGCAGGCCGCCGTTCTCCCACTCGGCGCAGATGTAGGGACTCGGGCGGACGATCGCGTGCAGTCCGGCGTCCGCGGCGGCCCGCAGGAAGGCCTCCAGGTCGGCGATGCCGGTGAAGTCGTACGCGCCGGGACGGGGCTCGTGCAGGTTCCAGGGGACGTACGTCTCCACGGTGTTGAGCCCCATCGCCCGCAGCATCCGCAGGTGGCGCGGCCACTGCCCGGGCAGGCTGCGGAAGTAGTGCAGGGCGCCGGAGAGCAGGCGCAGGGGGCGCCCGTCGAGCGTGAACCCGGTCCGGTCGATCTGGAGCATGAGTGGTCCTTGAGGGGGTGGTTCGGGGGACGGTGTCGGCCGGGGCGCGGTCATCCGGCGGTTCCCGCGACGACGGGCAGGAGCCGGCCGACGGCCTCGGTGATCGCCCCGCGGCCCGCGGCCAGGTACGCGCGGGGGTCGACGCCCCGCTCGTCCGCCGCCAGGTGGGACCGGACGGCGGTCGTCATGGCGATGCTCAGGGCGGTGCCGATGTTGACCTTGGCTATGCCGCCGTGGACGGCGCGGCGCAGTTCGTCGTCGGGGACCCCGGAGGAGCCGTGCAGGACGAGCGGGACGTCGAGGGCCGCGTGCAGGGCGGCGAGCAGGTCGTGGTCGAGCCGGGCGTCGCGGGAGGTCATCGCGTGGGAGCTGCCGACGGCGACGGCGAGGGCGTCCACGCCGGTCTCCTCGACGAAGCGCCGCGCCTCTTTGGGGTCGGTGCGGGCTCCCGGTGCGTGGGCGTCCAGCGGCCCCCGGCCGTCCTTGCCGCCGACCTCGCCGAGTTCGGCCTCCAGCCAGAGCCCGGCGCCGTGCGCCCAGACGGCGGCCTCGCGGGTGGCGGCGACGTTCTCCGCGTAGGGCAGGTGCGCGGCGTCGTACATCACCGAGCTGAACCCGCATTCGGCGGCCTGGCGGAGCAGGACGCCGGTCTTCACGTGGTCCAGGTGCAGCGCCACCGGGACGGTGCTCGGCTCGGCGCAGCGCACGGCGGCCGCGGCGAGCGGGGCCAGCCGCCCGCCGTGGAACCGCACCGCGTTCTCGCTCACCTGGAGGATCACCGCGGTGCCGGCGGTCTCGGCGGCGGAGACGACGGCCTCGACGTGCTCCAGGGTGATGACGTTGAAGGCGGCGACGGCGCCGTGCCGGGCCGCGGCCCGGGCGACGAGGCCGCCGGTGGCTGCCAGGGGCATGAACTCTCCTGTCGGGTGGGGCTGTTCAGTCGGAAGGGGCTGAGCCCGCGGAGGGTGCGGCCGGGGTGACCCGGACCAGCGGGAGGTGGCCGCGGTAGGCCTGCGGGTCGAACCGGCCGGCGTACGGGGCCTGGACGGCGGCGGCCGACAGGGCCACCGCGTGGGCCAGCGCCGCCGGCCACGGCGCACGGTCGGCGAGGGCCGCGGCCAGCGCCGCGACCGCCGCGTCCCCCGCGCCGGTCGGGTTCCCCCGCACGTCGGCCTCCGGGGGCAGGCGGGCCCACCAGCTGCCGTCCGGGGTGACGGCGAGGAGTCCGTCGGGGCCGAGCGAGGCGACCACCGCCCGGGCGCCGGCGTCGACGAGGGCGTGTGCCGCGCGGAGCGGGTCGGCGATGCCGGTGGCGCGGCGCAGTTCGACCGCGTTCGGCTTGACGGCCGTGGGCCCGGCCGCCAGTGCCCCGGTGAGCGCGGCGCCGTCGGCGTCCAGGACGACCGGCACGCCCTGCGCGTGGGCGAGGCGGACCAGATCCGCGTAGGCGTCGCCCGGCAGGCCCGGCGGCAGGCTCCCGGACAGCACCAGGGCCCGGGCGGTGGGGAGCAGGCTGCGGACGGCGGTGCGCAGGGCTGTCCAGTCCTCGGCGGAGAGCTCCGGTCCGGGCTCGTTCAGCACGGTGGCGTCGACGGCGTCGACCACGGCGACGGTGCGCCGGGTCGACGTGCCGGCGGCCAGCGGGACGCCCAGGCAGGCGATGCCGGCCCGGTCGAGGTCGGCCCGCAGCACCGCGCCGGTGGGCCCGCCGAGCGGCAGGACGGCGGTGGTGGGCCGGCCGAGGCCGTGCAGGACCCGAGCCACGTTCACGCCCTTGCCGCCGGCCTGTTCGTGGACGGAGGCCACCCGGTGGCTGGTGTGCGGGCGCAGCGCCGACACGCCGTAGGTGATGTCCAGGGCGGGGTTCGGGGTCACGGTGACGATCACGGCGCCGGGCTCCCTTCCGGGGCCGCACGGCCGGCCGCCGCGTCCAGGGCGCGCAGGCCGGCGCCCAGGCAGCCGGCCCGGTCCCCGAGCGCGGCGGGCACCAGGCGCGGCGCGACCTGGATCCGGGCGCGGGCGGCCAGCGCGGCGGCCAGCGGGGCGAGCAGCAGGTCGCCGGACTCGGCGAGGCCCCCGCCCAGGACGACCAGCGGCGGGTCCAGCACCAGGACGGCCGTCAGCAGGGCGTCGGCCAGGGCGTCGACCGCCTCCTGCCAGACGGCGCCGGCCGCCCGGTCCCCCTCGGCGGCCAGCCGCGCCACCTCCGGTGCGGGGGCCGGCCGGCCGGTGGCCTCGGTGTAGCGCCGCGCCACGGCGGCCGCCGAGGCGTAGGTCTCGGCGCAGCCCCGGGCCCCGCAGGCGCACGGTTCCCCGCCCGGGCGCACCACGAGGTGGCCGATCTCCCCGGCCCGGTGGTGCGCGCCGGGCAGGGCGCGGCCGCCGGTCATGACGGCGGCGGCGATGCTCGTGCCGACCGGGACGAACAGGAAACGCTCCTCGCCGCGCCCGGCTCCGAGCCGGGCCTCGGCCACGCCGCCGGCGCGCACGTCGTGGGTGACGGCCACGGGCAGGCCGGTGCGCTCGGCGACGAGCTCCCGGAACGGGACGTCCCGCCAGCCGATCGTGGCGGAGTACACGCCCGTCCCCGTGGCCTCGTCGACGATGCCGGGAACGGCCAGGCCGACGGCGTCGACCTCCGCGCCCTGCCGCCCGGCCTCCCGCCGCACGTCCGCGACCAGGTCGACGACGGTGGCCACGACGGCCTCCGGGCCCCGTTCGCGCCCGGTGGCGCGCCGCACCTGGTGCCGGACGGCCGCCTCCCGGTCCAGCAGGGCTGCCTTGATGCCGGTGCCGCCGACGTCCACGGCGACGACCAGACGCCGGTCGGGCACGGGCTGACGCTGGTCGGGCACGGGCTGACGCCGGCCGGTCGTGAGCCGAGGCTGATCGGTCATGAGTCGGCGAGCACCACGGACCGGGTCAGGTTGCGCGGCTGGTCCGGGTCCAGGCCCTTCGCGGCGGCCAGCGCGGCGGCCAGCCGGTGGACGCGCACCAGTTCCGCGAGCGGGTCGAGCCGGCCCTCGATCCAGCGGGCGCCGGTGCCCCGGACCTGCTCGGCCAGGCCCGCCGGTGCGGCGCCCAGCATCCAGGTGGCGGTGGACGGCGCGGCGATGCTGATCGGGCCGTGCCGGTACTCCATCGCCGGGTACGCCTCGCTCCAGGCGAGCGCGGCCTCGCGCAGCTTGAGGCCGGCCTCGTTCGCCAGCCCGACCGTCCAGCCGGTGCCGAGGAAGGTGAACTGGGTGCAGTCCACCAGGCCTTCGGGCAGCGGCTCCGCCAGGGCCGCCCGGCCGTCGGCCTCCACCGCCTCGGTGTGCAGGCCCAGGTGGGCCCGCAGCAGGGTGAGCGCCGTGGTGGCGAACCTGGTCTGCACCACGGACCGCTCGTCGGCGAAGTCCAGCACGGCGATGTCGTCGGCCGCGGTCATCACCGGCGTCCGCGGGTCGGCGGTGACGGCCGCGGTGCGGACCTTTCCGCGCACCCGCTCCAGCAGGGCCAGGACCTCGGTCGTGGTGCCGGAGCGGGTCAGCGCGATCACGCGGTCGTACGAGCGGACGCCCGGGAACTCGGAGGCGGCGAAGGCGTCCGTGACGCCCTGTCCGCTCGACTCCCGCATGGCGGCGTACGCCTGGCCCATGAACAGCGAGGTCCCGCAGCCGATCACCGCGACCCGTTCACCGGCTTCCGGCAGCGCCGTGCACTCCGCCGCGGCGACTTCCGCAGCGCGGCGCCAGCAGTCCGGCTGGCTGGCGATCTCGGCCTCGACATGGGTCGCCATCGGCCACCTCCATGAAATAGTTGCTGATACCTGCTTCTTTCTGGCCAGATTCAAGCATCTTCAAGCACTCCATGGAACCCGTCTGCGCAATTTGTTGCTCAGAGGTGTTGACAGTTGCGCGCAAGAGGGCCGGATACTGCATGCCATCGTCGGCCTCGGCGGTCGCGCCCCCAACGACGACCGGCGGGCCCGAGAAGCACCGCCCACCCCCGCCCCGACGGTGCAGCACCGAAGGAGACCCCGTGTCCGCCCCACCCCGCAGAGCACTCGCCGCCGTCCTCGCCCCCGCGCTCCTGGCGCTGAGCGCGGGCCTCGCCCCGTCCGCGTCGGCCGCCCCCGAACCGTCAGCCGCCCCGGCCGGCGCCCCGTCAACCGCCCCGTCAACCGCCCCGTACACCGTGAGCGTCGGCAAGCCGGTCGGCTACGCCCACCCCACCGACACCCCCGCCGTCCCGTACACCGACAAGGACGGCACCTTCTACTTCCAGCAGTCCGCCGCGCTCTACGGCGCGAACGACCCGCGCTACTGGGACTTCTTCACCGGCACGGACTTCGACTCCGCCACCCGGTCGAGCGCGCTCAGCAACGCCGTCAACCCCGCCAACCCCCAGGACCGCAACAACGACACCACCTGGCGCTGCAACAACAGCCCCACCGGCCTGACCTCGACCTCCGCGCCCGCCGGGTCGGGCTACGCCCAGAAGAACTACTGCGACCTCTCCGGCATCTGGGTCGACCCGGACACCGGCGACTGGTACGGGCTGGTGCACAACGAGTTCACCCCGCAACCCTTCGGCGACGGCCTCCACTTCGACGCCATCGACTACGCCGTCTCCAGCGACCAGGGCCGGACGTGGACCATCAAGGACCACGCCATCACCTCGCCCTACAGCACCCAGCGGGGCGACACCGCGGCCTTCCCGAACCAGACCTTCGACTACGGGGACGGCGACCAACGCCTCTTCGTCGACACGGCCTCGGGCTACTTCTACGTCTTCTACGGCTCGCGGATCGTCGACAAGGGCGGCAGCTGGAAGGCCTTCCACGAACACGTGGCCCGGGCCCCGATCGCCGCCAAGATGGCACCCGACTCGTGGCAGAAGTGGTACGACGGCGCGTGGTCGCAGCCCGGCACCGGCGGCCAGGAGAGCAACCTGGTGCCCGCCGACTCCGCGCACCCCACCGGCTACACCCCGGTCGCCGACGAGTACGACCCGGCGAACACCGGCACCGTGGCCCAGCAGGTCGCGGCCGGCACGATGCCCCCCACCTCACCGCTGTTCGTCATGGACATCACCTACAACGCCTACCTCGGGCTGTACATCGCCGAGCCGCAGGCCGTCGACCAGAGCGGCTCGGCGCCCCAGCAGTACTACGCCACCGCCGACCTCGCCAGCCAGAAGTGGGTGCCGATCGGCGACACCGGCGGCTACCACACCGCGTCCTGGTACCGCTGGTTCCTCGACAGCGCCAACCGCACCAACAGCACCGTCGTCGGCAGGACCTTCCGCTCGTACTGCGCCTTCGGCTGCTCCAACGGCGCGTCCGGCGAGTACGTGGACGTGACGATCAACGGCTCCGCGCCCGCCGCTCCCCCCGTCGACCCCGGCAGGAACTACCGGATCGGCAACGCCGACGGCCGGCTCCTCGCCCAGGTCGCCGGCGGCCCGGCCACCACCTCGCTGGCCGCCGGCACCGGCTCCGACCTGGAGGCCTGGAGCTTCACCACCAACGGCGACGGCTCCTACCGGATCGCCAACGCCGCCACCGGCCGCCTGCTCGGCGTCGACTCCACCGCCACCGCCGGTCGCGCCTGGGGCGCCCGCCCCACCGCCACCGCCGCCGGCCCGGGCGGGCCCACCGTCGGCCAGCAGTGGTTCGTCATCCCCGGGAAGTCCGCCGACGGAACCGCCACCGGCACGTTCAAGCTGGTCAACCGCTACAGCGGACTCGTCCTCGGCCTCTCCTCCACCAACAGCCGGTCCACCGAGACCACCCCCACCCGCAGCTGGGCCGACACCACCGGCAACCCCGTCGGCGGCACCCGCGGCCCCGGCGAGCAGACCCTCACCCTGACCGCCACCGGCACCGCGCCCAACCCCCCGTTGGACGGCACCCACACCCTGACCGCCGCCGGCAAGGCCCTCGACGACCCCGGCCACTCCACCGCCCAGGGCACCCAACTGGTCACCTGGGCCCCCAACGGCGGCCCGAACCAGACCTGGATGTTCACCCGGCAGGCGGACGGCAGCTACCAGATCGCCAACGGCGAGTCGCACCTGTGCATGGACGTCGACGGCGGCTCCACCTCCGCCGGCGCCAAGGTGATCCAGTGGGCCTGCACCGGCGGCGGCAACCAGCGCTGGCAGCTCACCCCGGCCGCCGGCGGCTACCGAATCACCTCCCAGAAGAGCGGCCTGCTCCTCACCACCGCGTCCACCGCCGACGGCGCCCGGACCACCCAACAGCCCGACACCGGCTCGCAACTCCAGGTCTGGACCGTCAACTGACCACCCGCCCCTAACCCCGGCCGGGAGCCGGGGCCGGACACGCCGGCCCCGCACCTTCCGCTACCGCCCGGCAGCACCCAATATCCCTTCCCCCTCGGTTAGTTGGCGAGAATCGGCCAGTCCGGAGGCTGGCCCGTTGACCTCCGGGCCGCTGGGCGTTTGGCTCTCCCCAACCAGTTGCGGGGGGGGGGGGGGGGGGGGGGGGGGGGGGGGGGGGGGGGGGGGGGGGGGGGGGCGGGGGGGGGGGAGGGGGGGGGGGGGGGGGGGGGAACACCCCCAGGGAGCCGG
>NZ_JBWKEQ010000005.1:91016-106217 GCF_056435365.1 Kitasatospora sp. NPDC043949
CAAACACGGCCCAAACACCCACCCCCCCCCCCCCCCCCCCCCCCCCCCCCCCCCCCCCCCCCCCCCCCCCCCCCCCCCCCCCCCCCCCCCCCCCCCCCCGCCGTCGTCACCCACCAAGGGGAGGACCCCACCTCATGACCACCACACGACCCCGGCGCGGACTGCTGCGCGGCGGCTGCGCCCTGCTCGCCGCCGTACTGGCCGGCCTCGCCGCACCAGCCGCCGAAGCGCATCCGCGCACGGGCGGGATCGTCCGGGTGAGCGTCGGCCTCGACGGCACCCAGCCGGACGGCGCGTCCGCCGCCCTGGGGCTGAGCGCCGACGGTCGCTACGCGCTGTTCTCCTCGGACGCGACCAACCTGGTGCCCGGCGACACCAACGGGGCGACGGACGTCTTCGTCCGGGACCTGCACACCGGCCGCACCCAACGCGTCAGCGTCGGCGCGGACGGCGCCCAGCTCGACGCCCCCACCACCCAGGCGTCGATCAGCGGCGACGGCCGCTTCGTCACGTTCAACACCAAGGCCACCAACGTGCTCCCCGGCCACCGGGCCAACAGCGGCGGGGAGGTCTACCTCCGCGACCTCCGGGACGGCGTCACCGAGCTGATCACCGCCGGCGACCCGGCGGCCACCGGCCAGGACGGCCGCATCTCCCGTGACGCGGTGGCCAGTTGGGACGGCCGCTTCGTGGCCTTCTCCTCCTCCCGGACGGACCTCGCGCCGGTCGGCACGTTCACCAAGGAGAACATCTACGTCACCGACCGCCGGGAGGGCACCACCCGCCTGGTCACCCTCGGGGTGAACGGCAAACCGGGCAACGGCGACTCCTACCTGCCCTCGATCAGCGCCGACGGCCGCGTCATCGGCTTCAAGTCCCGCGCGTACAACCTGCTTCCGGCTCCCGCCCAGACCCCCGCAGCCCCCACAACCCCCGAAGGCCACGAAGACCACGGGAGCCACGGCGGCTCCCCCGCGATCCTCGGGCACGCCTCCTACCCCTTCTACGTGTTCGACCAGCACACCGGGGTGATCAGCGGCGCGAGCACCGACCCCGCCGGCCTGCTCGCCAACACCGGCCTGGACGCCACCCTCAGCCCCGACGGACGGTACGCCGTCTACACCCTCGACGCGCCCGGCGGGCCGATCCTCGGCCGCCACCAGGAGCTCTACACCCGCGACCTGCGCACCGGCACCGTGACCAGGGTGACCACCCCGCTACCCGGCACCACCACGGTCGGCTCCGCCGGCCGCGGCACCATGTCCTACGACGACCGCTGGGTCTACTTCGTCTCCGACGCCGGCAACCTCGTCCCCGGCGTCGACGGCGGGCAGCAGAACGTGTTCCGCCGCGACCTCGCCACCGGAGCCGTCGAACTCGCCGGCGCGGCCGAGGACGGCACCGCGAGCACCGGCACCTCGGACAACCCGTACACCGACGCCTCCGGCAGCGCCGTGCTGTTCACCTCCGAGGACGGCACCCTCGTCCCCGGCGACACCAACCACGTCCCGGACGTCTTCCTCCGCCGGCTCCTCACGCACTGACGCCGGACGGGCTGTTACGGGTGCTGACCAGGCGGGTTCCGGAATCCGCCGGTGAAGGCCCAGATCACCGGTCATCCCGGCCGCGAAAAGCATGATCCGGCGGGGAGGAACAACGGCAACACCCGTAACAGCCCCCGGGCGAAAACCGTGCCGCCCGGCGTCGCCAGCACATAATCACCACATACTTACCCCGAATTGTAAGGCCACTGTCAAGGCACCAAGGTGCGCCAGGCCGCAGTGACTTCAGGACACTGTCGAGGATTCTGTTTTCATCACCCCTCGGGCGACGGATGCTTGTACGTACAGTCTCCGTTCTTTTGGCACTGCCGTGTTATCCGCAGGCCAGTCCACGGAGCGTGCAGCAGGACGTGCTGCTCCAGGCGACGACTCGTGAGGTCGATCGTGACAATGAGAAAAGCCTCAGGAAGTCGATAGCCGTAGCTGTGGAGACGGCACCCAATCCAACCGTCCAAGGAATAGTCCGAGACGGAACGAGGGTAAAAGTGAAGGCCCTTCTCTACCACTTCCACGGAATCGATGACTTCGATTTCTCGACCATCTCGCCCGAGGACCTCCCCGAGGTCCAGAAGGCTGCGGAATCCCGTGAGTACGGAATTCTGCCGACCGTCTACCTGCGGCGGGAGAATCTCCCCCGCCTGGTGGAGGTCCTCCAGGAGTACCACCGGCTCGAACAGGCGAACGCGGTTCCCAACATCGCCGGTTTCGCGATCGAGGGCCCGCTGCTCGGGCCGCAGGGAGGGATACCGCGGGCCGGACGGTGGTTCCCGTCGGCGAAGGAGTGGGACGTCATCGCGTCCCTCGGCCCGCTCGGCCTGCGCTACATCGTGATGGCGCCCGACGCCATGGCCCTGGACGAGCGCATCGACGCCGGTCCCACCTTCGCCGACCTGCTCACCAGCTTCTACGAGCAGGGGCTCCGGATCGCCGTGGGGCACTTCCACCGAGAGGCGCCCGAGCGCAGCGCCGTCCGACTGCGGGAAGTGCTCGAATTCCTGCACAGCCGCTACGACTCCTCCCCGTACCTGGTCCTGACCGACCATCTGTACAACGACACCCCGCGGAACTTCACGCATTCCTGGCGCACGCCGCAGGAGCGGGTCAACCGCGAAGTCGAACTGCGGCGGGTGCTCGATCCCGACTGGAACGAGACCGACCTCCGGGAACTGCTCGGCCCTGTTCCAGCCGAAATGCTGCGCTCCGCACGCGAGTCCCTCCTGTACCCGTGCATCAACTTCGACGGGTACCACGTCGACCTCGAAATCTGCCGGCGCACCGTCGAATACCTGGGCGTGGACCGCCTCATCGCGCTGACCGACCACACCGAGGTCGCCACGATGGCTCAGGAGCCGCTTTCCCGGAGTGACCACAATCCGCTGTGGCTGCGTGACGACGGGGCCGTGGCAGCGGGGTCGAGCGGTTATGAGCAGCAGCGGCAGAACATTCTCTCCATCGGATTCGATGACACGGCGGTTCACCGCATGTTCGTCGACAACCCCGTGACGGCGATCGGATACCGCATCAAGAAGGGCGCCGCGTAAGGGCCTGGAGGGCCGAAAGTCAGGAAGACATCGGGAGAGGAACTCACGGCCACTCGGGCGTCGCGCCCCGGCCACTTCCCCGACCGTGTCGTGCGGGCCGGGGACACGGCCGCCGCCACCGCGGCGATCCCGGTCGTGTCCCCGGCAGCCGACGGCCCGCGCATCCTCCAGGACGACGTCCGGCTGCGGTGCGGCTACGCGGATCCGCCGGCGTGATCCGGCGGATCCGGATGTGAACCACATTGGCGAACCACGAGAGGAGACCAAGGCATGAGCAAGGTTGTCGTCACGGGTGGCGGCGGGTTCATCGGCTCGCACATCGTCGACCGGTTGTGTGCACAGGGACACCGCGTCCTGGTGGTGGACGACTTCTCCACCGGCGATCGGGCCAATCTCGCCGAGAGCGAGGCCCGTTGGCCCGAGTTGAGCGTTCTCACGGCCGACGTGGTCGACGAGTCCACCGCGGCCGCGGTGGAGGCCTTCGCGCCCGAGGTGCTGCTGCTGCTGGCCGCACAGTTCAGCGTGAAGGTGTCGATGCGGGATCCCCTGCTGGACGCCCAGGTCAACGTCATCGGCCTGGTCCGGATGCTCGAAGCGGCGCGGCGCAGCCGGAGCCGCAAGGTCGTGTTCGCCTCCAGCGGCGGGACGATCTACGGGCCCGCCGGTGAGGACGGGGTGCCCATCAAGGAGTCCGCGGGCCGGGTGCCCAGTTCCTTCTACGGGCTGACCAAGTCCGTCGCCGTCGACTACCTGCGCCTTTACCACGAGACCTACGGCCTGGACTACGTCGCGCTCGCCCTCGGCAACGTCTTCGGCCCCCGCCAGACCCCGTTCGGTGAGGCGGGAGTCGTCTCCATCTTCGCGCAGCGCATGCTCTCCGGGCAGACCTGCGTCATCAACGGGGACGGCCTGCAGACCCGCGACTACGTGCATGTGAGCGACGTGGCCGATGCGTTCGTGCGGGCCATGGACCAGGGGCACGGTCTGATCAACATCGGTAAGGGCCAGGAGAGTTCGGTCCTGGACATCCATCAGGCGGTCGAGAAGCGGACCGGCCGTTCGCTGCCGCCCCGCTTCGGGCCGCCGCTGGCGGGAGAAGTGCGCAGGGGGTGTCTGGATCCCTCCCGCGCCCAGGCCCAGCTGGGCTGGACCGCCGGGACGACGCTGGAGGACGGGGTCGACTCCGTCGTGTCCTGGCTGACCGCACGCCCCCTCCAGAAGACGGACTCCGCCGAGGCGGGGCAGACCGGATGAGGCTGGCGGGGATGATCCTGGCAGCCGGGCGCGGCAGCCGGATGGGAGCACTCACCGCCCGGACGCCCAAGCCGCTCCTGCCCCTGGCGGGCAAGCCGCTGCTGGGACACCTGCTGGACCGGTGTGCCGAGACCGACGTCACGGACGTCTACCTCAATCTGCACTACCAGGCCGAGCAGGTCCTTCGCTTCCTCGACGGCACCACGGTGAAGGTGCCCGTCCACGCCCGGACCGAGCCCCGCCTCACCGGGCCCGCCGGGGCGCTGCGGCTGTTCCACGAGGAACTGGCCGCCTTCGACGCCGTGCTCGTCACCTCCTGCGACGTCATCATGGGCGAGCCGCTCCAACGGCTCGTCGACGCGCACACGCGCGGAGGGTACGCCCTGACGTTCGCCTGTACGCGGATCCGGCAGGCCCGCCGCTACGGCGTGCTGGACATCGACCCCGGTGGTCGGATCCGCGGCGCCCGGGAGAAGCCCGACGTCCCCGACGACGAGACGCACTGGATCAGCGCCGGGGTCTACTGCCTGGACCCCCGCGTCATCGCGCACATCCCCGAGGACGTCGTCTACGACTACGCCAGGGAACTCGCCCCCGCGCTGATGGCCGCCGGCGAACGCGTGGGGGCGCACCGGCTCACCGGCTACTGGCGGGACGTGGGCACTCCCGATTCGCTGCGCGAGGCCGGCGAGGACGCCGGCCGTGGGCTCATTCCCTGGCTCACCGAAAGGGCGGACCGATGAAAGTCCTGATGCTGACCTCCAGTTACGAACCCCTGCACGGCGGGGCCGAGACCTATGCCCGGCTGTTGTGCGAAGGGCTGGTGGCCGACGGCCACGACGTCGTCATCGCGACCGACGGGTCGTGGCTGGACCACCTGCCCGGGGACCGCGAGGAGGACGCGGGGAGGGTCGTGCGGCTGCGCGACTTCGCGGACCGCGTGGACGCGCGGGACAAGGTGAGATGGCGGCAGATGCAGTACTCCGTCCTCGACGAACTCGGGGCCGTGCTCCAGGGCGAGAGCTTCGACGTCGTCCACGCCAACAGCCATGAGACGCTGATCCTCGCGAGCATCGTGGCGCTCGAAACGGACGCCGCACTGGTGTGCTCACTGCACGAGCAGAACCCCGACCTGGAGCGGTTCGGCCGTGGCCGGTGCCGCCTGTCGTACCAGACCCTCCCCGTCGACATGCACTTCGTCCCCAGCCGCTTCTTCGCCGAGCGCGCCGCCCGCTTCGGCGCCCCGGCCGACCGCATCAGGCTCGTCCACAACGGCGTTCCCGACGCCCCGCCGGACGACGTGGCCCGGAACCTGCGCTCCGCGCTGCGCGCCGAACTCGGCGTCGCCCCCGACCAACGGCTGGTCGTCCTCCCGGGCCGGATGTCCGCCCGCAAGGCCCAGCTCGACCTGGCCGCGGCACTGCCCCTGGTCGCGGCGGAGCTGCCCGAGGTGCGGGTGCTCCTGTCGGGGAGGGTCTCGGACTACGCGTACGAGAAGAGCGTGTGGGACCGGCTCGAACGCGGCGGTGTGGCAGAACTGGTCACCCTCCGCCAGGACTTCGGGGCCGAGACGATGCCCGCCGTCTACGCTGCGGCGGATCTGGTGGTCCAGCCCTCCCTGGCGGAGGGACTTCCGTTCAGCGTGGTCGAGGCGATGCGCGCCGGCAAGCCCGTCGTCGGCACCCGCGTCATCGGCATCAGCGACGTCATCACCGACGGCGTCGACGGCCTGCTCGTGCCGGCGGCCGACCCGCCCGCACTGGCCGAAGGGATACTGCGGGTGCTCACCGACGAGGCGTTGGCCGCCGAGCTCGCGGCCAACGCGTACACCACGGCGGAACGGGAGTTCAGCAGCCGCAGGATGGTCGCGGACACCCTGGACGGCTACCGGGTGGCCATGGCGCGTCGCCGGCAGTCGGCGTCCGCGGCCCCGACCTCGTGAAGGGGTGACCGTGTCCGACTACGCGCGACTGGTCAAGGCCTACGACATCCGCGGGGAAGTCCCCGCCGAACTCGACGGCGAGGTCGCGGAACGCATCGGCGGCCTGTTCATCCGCTTCACCAACGCCCCGCAGGTGGTGGTGGCCAGAGACATGCGCCCTTCCTCGGCCATGCTGGTGCGGGCGTTCAGCGACGGCGCCCGCCGGGCCGGTGCCGACGTCATCGACGCCGGGCTCGGCTCCACCGACTACCTCTACTACGCCAGTGGATCGCTCGGACTTCCCGGCGCCATGATCACCGCCAGCCACAACCCCGCGAAGGACAACGGCATCAAGCTGTGCCTGAGCGGCGCGGCCCCCCTGGGGGAGAACACGGGCCTCGGCCGGATCCGCGATTGGCTCGTCGCGGGGGAACGCGCCGCACCCGCCGCGTCCCGCGGCACCCGTACGGAAAGACCACTCCTCAAGGAGTACGCGGCACACCTGCGGCAGCTCGTCGACCTCACCGGGATCCGGCCCCTCAGGGTCGTCGCCGACGCGGGCAACGGCATGGCCGGCCTGACCGCCCCGGAGGTCTTCGCGGGCCTGCCCGTCGACCTCGTCCCGCTCTACTTCGAACTCGACGGCACGTTCCCCCACCACGAGGCCAACCCCATCGACCCCAGGAACCTCGTCGACCTCCAGGCCGAGGTCCGCAGGCAGGGGGCCGACATCGGACTCGCCTTCGACGGTGACGCCGACCGTTGCTTCTTCGTCGACGAAGGCGGTCAGCCGGTCTCGCCGTCCGCCGTCATCAGCCTGATCGCAGGCCGGGAGCTGGCACGGCACCCCGGCTCGGCCATCGTGTACAACCTGATCACCGCGGAGGCCACGGTGCGGAGCATCCGCCGCCACGGCGGACGCCCCTTCCGGTCCCGCGTGGGGCACTCCCACGTCAAGGCGCTCATGGCGCAGCACAACGCCGTGTTCGGCGGAGAGCACTCCGGGCACTACTTCTTCAGGGACTTCTGGCGTGCCGACAGCGGCATGCTCGCCGCGCTCCACGTGTTGGCCGCCCTCGGCGGACAGGACCGGCCGCTGTCCGCCGTGATCGCCGCGCACAGTCGCTTCGCGCTGTCCGGTGAACTCAACTGCGTCGTCGCCGACGTCCCGGCCACGATCCGGGAGGTGGAGGAGCGCTACCGGCACCGGGCCGGGGTGACCACGGACCGGCTCGACGGTCTGACGGTCGGCCTGCCGGGCGGAAGTCGTTTCAACCTGCGTCCCTCGAACACCGAACCGGTCCTTCGGGTCAACGTGGAGGCGCACGACCAGGAGACCATGGAGCACCTCCGGGACGAGGTCCTCGCGTTGATCCGACCATAAGACGTTTCTGACGGTGCGTCGGGGCGTGCTCAGGTTGTGGCCGGTCGGCCGGTGACGCCGGTAGTCTGCTCCCGGATTGCGAAGCGGGTGATCATCTCGGCTCGGTGCCCGGGGGCGGGGCGGTCATCGGCGTGGGCGGCGGATTCCCGGCGGCCTGACCCGGCCTCGCCCCACCCCTGCCTACGGCACTTCGAAGAAGGGCATCCCATGGGCTTGGCCCCGTCCTATGACCATGTCGGCGGCGGCGCAGGGGTCTCGCCATGACGGCGCCCGTCCCCCCGGGCACCGCGCGGCTGTTGACCGTGGGCGTCGCCTCCGTCGGAGGGCTGCTGTTCGGCTACGGAATCGGGGTGATCGCCGGAGTCCTGCGGCTGGTCGCCACCACCTTCGCCCTGTCGTCGTGGCAGCAGGGAGCGGTCGTGTCGGCCGCCCTCCTCGGCGCGGCGCTCACCGCCCTCACCAGCGGGCGGCTGGCGGACAGGTTCGGGCGCCGACCGGTCATCGGCGCCGCCGCGGCCGTGTACGCCCTCGGAACGGCGGCTTCGGCGGCGGCCTCGGGCTCCACCGCGCTCCTCACCGGGCGGTTCCTCGTCGGACTCGCCCTGGGGGCCGTCTCGTTCGCGGTCCCGCTGTACATCTCCGAGATCTCTCCGCCCGCCCGACGCGGCGCGCTCGTCACACTGAACCAACTCATGATCACGATCGGGCTCCTGCTGTCCTACGTGGTGGCCTATCTCCTGGAACCCGCGGGGGCCTGGCGCTGGATGCTCGCTCTCGGGCTCCTGCCCGCGTGCGTGCTGATGGCCGGCATGTGCCTGGTGCCCGAGTCGCCGGACTGGCTGCACTCCAGGGGAGACACCGCCCGGGCGGCGAGCGCCGCCCGGCGCCTGTCCCCGCCCGCCCCGGGCGGCACAGCCGCGCGCCCCGGTGGCCGCCCCGCGACGGCGACCGCCGCACGGCCCACCGCCGGCCCCGCGACCGCAACCGTCGCACGGCCCACCGCCGCCCCCGCTGCGAGCCTCCGGCAGGCCTGCGCGCTGGCCGGTCCCCGCTGGGTCGCGCTGGGACTGGCGATCGCCGTCCTGGTCCATCTGACCGGTCTGAACACCGCGATCTACTACGTGCCGACCATCCTGGGCGGAAGCGGCATGACCGCTGCCGGAGGCATCCGGGGAGCTGTCCTGGTCGGACTGTGCAACGTGGCCGCCACCGTCGTCACCATCGCCCTGCTCGACCGGGTCGGCCGCCGGAAGACGATGATCGGAGGGCTGCTGGTCATGGCGGTCGCGGCCGTCGGCATCGCGGTGGCACAGCCGCTCGGGCACACGGGGGCGCCGACCGCAGCGCTGCTGTGCGTCTTCATCATGGCGGGAGCGGTGGGCCCTGCTGCCGTCTTCTGGGTCTACATCGCCGAGATCTACCCGGCGGGTGCCCGCGGAGTCCTGATGAGTCTGGCCACCGCGGCCCACTGGGGAACCGACTTCGTCGTGGCGACCACGTTCCTCCCCCTCGTGCAGGAGCTGTCGCTCGGCGGGGCGTTCGGTGTGTACGCGGCGATCAGCGCGGCGTCCGCCCTGGCCCTGGCCCGCTGGATGCCCGAAACCCGTGGCCGTCTGCTGCTGTGAACGGGACCGGGCGCGAGACTCCTGCGCTCGCGCCCGGGCTGGGCTTCACCCGCCGCCACCTGACGATGCGCCAGAATTGCCGTCAGCCGAGCAATCAGCCGCGCGTCCCCGAAGGTAGGCATCATGACCCGCTACAGCGTCGACCCGAACCGGCACGAGCTCATCGCCACCTGGGGAACCGGCGAAGGCGACCTCGCCACCCGGATCACCGCCCTCCCGACCGACGCGGCCGGCGCCACGCTCCTGCGCCTGGCCGGCGCGCTGACCCGCCTGTCGGAGGCGGCCTGGCGCACCTACACCCACCCCGCCAGCGCTGCCGGCTCCCTCGAACCCGACACCGAAGGCTGGCGCCGCGAGCAGGAACGCGACACCTTCAGCGAGGTCGCCGAGGCCGTGGCCGCGCCGAACCTGCCCCACGGCGGCCTGCTCACCGTCTCCTACAGTCCCCTGCTGGAATCCGCCCACCAGGCCGGCCGCGCCCTGCACGCCCTCGACGAAGCCGAGTTGACGAAGGCCGTCCTCGCCGAGACCGTCACCGAACTCACCGCCGTCGAGAGCGCCGAACTCGGCAACCTCACCGGCCGCGCCCAGCAGGCCGTCCTGCTCAGCCGCGAGGACGCCTCCCCCGTCCAGGTCGCCGCCGCCGACCACCTGCTGGAGCAGAACCCCTTCGGCTCCCTCGCCCTCTTCTCCGACGTCGACCCGACCGCCGCCGCCGTCGCGGCCGCGCACTGGCTCGCCGCCGCGGCCGAGGTCGCCGCCGGCGCCTCCGGCCACGACGCCACCGCCGTCCTGCTCGAAGCCGACAGCATCGAGGACCTCCCGCACCAGACCCCCACCCTCGTCCTCGAACTCCTCGACGCCGGCCACACCCCCCACGACGCCGTCACCGGCCTCGTCCGCCACGCCCTCCACATCGCCGACGGCCTCCTCCCCGACCCCGCCGGCCTGCGCGAACAACTCGAAGACCTCGACGGGGCCCTCGACGACTACACCGAGGACTACACCGACGACGAGGAGACCGACCCGGAGGACACCGGCCTGCGCCTCACCCCCCTCGACCCCAGGCGCCCCGCCCGCGACCTCCTCGAAGACCTCCTCGCCGGCATCCACGGCTGCTGGGTCCTCCACACCGAGTACGACGACCTCGACGAAGAGCACCTCGGCACCGATGACGCAGGCTTGGCCGACGCGGGCCCGGACGACGCGGACCTGGACGACGAACGGGCCGAACAGCACCGGCACCACAGCCGCGAGAACTTCGCCCGTCTCGTCCGCGAAACCGCCGCCCGCCACCGCGACCGGCTCCTCTGACCGCACCTCACCGCCCCGCCGGGGACGGCGGGCGACCGCCCGAGTCGTGCGGCCGGCTCCGCCGCCCCCGCCCCCCGAGCAGCGGGGAGCGGGGGCAGGGGCGACCCCGACGGTGCGGTCAGCCTCTGCGCAGGCCGCCGTCGCCGCTCTGCTTGCGCGCCTGCTGCGGGTCGTAACCGGGGAAGGGGCGTTCGAAGAGCCAGTTGTAGAGCAGCTCCCGGCAGATCTCCGGCTGGTACGCCGGCACCTGGTGTCCGGAGTCGGGCACGCTGACCTGCGTCAGGTTGCCGTGGCGGCGGACGAATCCCTTCGGGTTCCCCTGGGCCTGCGTCCAGACCAGCCGGGGAGCGTTGCGCCACTCCGCCTGCTCGCCCTCTCGTGTCATGAGGTCGTCCAGGATCTCCTCGGTGCTCCGGTACCCGCAGGCGGCGTCGAAGTTCCCGGTGTAGAGCAGGGTCCGGTATCCCCTTTCGATGATCTGGGCGTACTGCCCGGTGCAGTCCGCCATGTTGTCCCGCACCAGCGCTTCCGCCACCGGACCCTCGTTGTCGGCGCACTGCCAGGTGACGTTCGGCGGGACGTGCAGGGCCTCCTTCACGTCCGCGCTGTTCAGATAGGTGCGCAGCGCCCCCATCGACAGGTCGTCCCAGCGCCGCACGTCGTAGACGTCGAAGTTCCCGCCGTAGGCCAGGGTCGTGGCCACCAGGTCGTTGCCGAGTTCGGTGGCCCCCTCCAGGTCTCCCGCGTCGAGGGTGCTCTTGAAGTCCTGGTAGGACTTCTCCAGGGCTTCCTTCTGGCTGATGCCGAGGAAGCCGGCCGCGTAGGCGTAGTCGATCAGGACGCGCAGTGACAGCTCGGGCTTGATCCAGCCGTTGCCGACGGCGATGCCCTGCAAGTTGATGCGCCCGCCCGCGTTCTCCGTGTTCCGCGCGTCGATCTCCAGCGCGATCGCCGGCACGTACTTGCCGGCGTAGCTCTCGCCGCAGACGTACAGCGGGCACTGCGCGTACTCCGGGTGCGCGTCGAGGAACCCCTGGAGGGCGTCGCAGAACATCCGGCCGAGGGCCTCCTCGTCCCGGACGTACTCCAGGGCGTCGTCGGCGTAGCTGTACCCGGTGCCGATGGGCTGGTCCCAGAAGACGACGTGCGCTTCCTGGTTCCAGCTGTGGGGCGAGACCGACACCGTTCCGGCGGCGTCGTCGCCGATGGACAGCGGTCCGTTCTCCAGGAACAGCCCGAGCAGCGAGGAGGCGCCGGGGCCGCCGTTGAGCCAGATCAGCAGGGGCGTCCGGCTGATCAGCTCCTGCTGGTCGTGGACGGCGACGTGGGGGTTGCAGGTCTGGCTCTCGAAGAACCAGTAGAACAGGTGGTTCTTCTTCTGCGGGTGCCGGTGCTCGGTGCTGTCGAGGTGCACGTGTCCGGCGTACGAGCGGACCTTCTTGGTGTCCTCGGTGTGGAAGTCGATGCGCAGGGTGTTGGGGATGTTCGCCGGAATCGAGGTGACGAGGTCTGAGGGCATGGTTTCACCGTCCGTTCGGCAGCGGGCTCAGGGAGCCAGGGGGCGGCGGCGCCGGGACGGCGTGTGGTAGAGGCCGGTGAACAGCCCTTCGGTCCGTTCCACCTGCTCCAGGACGCCGATGCGCTGGCCCTGGAGCAGTTGCAGCGCGGGGAAGCGGTTCTTCTCGAACAGCAGGATGTTCAGCGAGCCGCCGTACATGAAGTTCCCGACGCGCTCGCCCTTGTCCACCTTGACCGGCTCGTCGAGCGAACCCCGGAACTTCTCCTCGAAGTTGACGGAGGCGATCGAGTTGAGACCGACGATCACCTGCCCGACGTACCCCTCGCCGGCCTTGCGTCCGTTGGCGTCCAGGTAGTCCGTGCGGTAGACGAGGTATCCCCGGCGGAAGTCGTCGAACATCTCGTAGTCGTAGCCGTAGCCGACGTTCCCCTTGTTGAGCAGTTCGGGGAAGTCCCGCATCCCGTAGTAGACACCGGGGACGAGGTCGCGGGCCTCGACCACTTCGCCCGCCACCGGGGTGTGGTACCAGTGGTAGCCGTCGGGCATCAGGATGCACGACACCGCCGTGCCGCCGATGAACCTCTGGGCGTAGTCGGAGTCGTCGAGCAGCTGCCTGACGTTCATGGTCACCGTCTTGACCGGGATCGGCGTGTTCTCGGTCAGGTCGTCGACGATCATGTTGATGACGCAGTCGGCCGGGGCGACCACCACGCTCTTGTCGGTCCTGGCGTCGATCGGCCGCCGCGACGGGTCCTTGAGTTCCCGGGCGAAGAACTCGTTGAAGTTCTTCCAGCCACCCTCGGGCTCCTGGAAGTCCTCCATGTGTCGGCCGAGTTGGTCGCGCCACTTCTTGATGAGCACCTTCGACTCCGGCGAGTCCATCTGCAGGCCTTGCAGGTGCGTGAAGTCCGCGAGGATCTTGCGCCCCGGGCCGCTGGTCACGAAGACCATGCCGTAGTCGTTCTCGTAGTTGATCCAGCTGAACTTCTCGATGTAGTCCAGCCCTTCGTGGAGCCCGGGCTGCGAGTTGTACCACTCCGTGAGGAAGGTACACAGGAAGTCGACGTTCTGGTCCTTCCAGTCGCACTGCACCCGCTCCGGGGTGTCGGCCGGGTACGGCACCACGTGCTTGACCGTGGCGTCGTACATGGTCCTGAAGCCCTCGTGGTCCTCCTGGTACCACCGCCTGACCTTCGCGAGCAGCTCGTCCAGGTCGTTCGAGTACGGCTCTTCTTGGTTCGCCATTGCGTTGTCTCCTTCTGATGGAAGTGTCGAGCCCGGCCCTTTCGGGCGATGCGGGCCGGTCAGGAACCGGTGGGGGTGACGTTGCACCGCTCTGCCGGGAGTTCGCTGAGGTAGCCCTTGGCGATGAGGTTGTTGACCTTGTAGCCGCCCTCGAGCCCTGCGGGCGCGAGGTCCGGGTCGAGCCACTCCTGCTCGTCGTTCGGGATGGCCGCCGGCCCGAATCTCTCCTGGTCGCAGTAATACACCCCGGTGATCGGCGACTCGGTGACGTCGGGCGGCGGCGGGCAGTCGTCGGGAACGGCCGCCGCGGCCCGCACGGGCTGCGCGTTCACCGACTGCGCGTTCACCGACTGTGCGGCAGCGGCGCCGCCTGCGGCGGTCAGTCCGGTGATCGGGAGGGCGCAGGCCAGGGAGGCGGCGAACATCGTTCGCACACGCATGCAGTACTCCGGTTTCGTGGGGAGGGAACAGAGGGGGCGCCACGGCGGGGAAGGGGGAACAGTCACACGACACAGGCCGCGAGGGGGACGACACACAACAGCCGCACACACCGCGCGCGATGGCCGGCGGCGGTAGGACGGAACGTCAACTACGGGTGCTTTCCGCGGAATCCGGCGGTTTCGCCCTCGTCCGCGTTCTCCTGACCTCTCCGCCGTTTCCGGCGCCGCTTCGAAGTCCGCTACTCCGTACCCTCCCCGGAACCGGCCGATTCCCCGCTCAACCCGACCGGGCTACATCCGGGCGGACCGGCTCGGCCCGAACGCCTACGGCCTTCCGGGCCCCTTGCTCGGCTTCCCCGGCGCCGGGACGGTGCTCGGCGGTCCGCTCGCGCTGCGGCTGCGCCCGGCCCTCGCGCCGGCCTCCCCCGGGCGGCTGCTGCTGGTGCCGGCAGGCGCGGGCGGCGGGTCGCCCGGCCGCCGCCGACCGCTGGAATCGCTCCGTGCCGTCCGGACGGCCCAGCACCGCTCGTGGTCCGGGCGTGCAGAACAAAGCATGGAGAGCACGAACCGGGCGGCTGCGGGCTTGCACGTGCCCACCGACGGCCGAGCGGATGACGGGATGACCGGAGGGTTGTGCGTGATGCGTACGCTGTACACCAGCCAGGGCGGCGGCCCCCGGCTGCCGCGAAGAGTGGGCGCCCTGGCCGCGGCGGCAGGAACGGCCGTCCTCCTCGTGGCGTCGTGCTCATCCGGGAGCTCGTCCGGGCCCGCGACGCCGACGAACGCGGCGGGGGCGACGCTGTCGGAGGCGCCCAACCCGTCGAGCTTCTCCGGGGAGCCGCCCTCCGCCTTCGCCTCCGCGCTGGAGTCGGCCTCGGCCGCGGCGTCCGCGCGCTCGGCCTCGGCGGCGGCCGCCGCCTCGGCGTTCGAGGCATCGGCGGACGCGCAGGCCGCGCAGAACCGGGCGAAGGCGACCGAGGTGCTCAAGACCGTGGAGGGCCCCGGCAACGCCACCTCCGACATCACCCTGACCGGCGTGCCGCGATCCACCACCGGCGGCCTCCACGCCGCCGCCGTGACCATCGTCAACAGCACCCGCGAGGCCGCGTCCTACGCGGTCCAGGTGGACTTCACCGATGCGTCGGGCCACGCCGTCGACTCGGCGATCGTCGGCGCCGAGAACCTGGCCCCGGGCGGGAAGGCCAGTCCGATCGCCTTCAGCCGCCAGCCGGCCGACCTGGCCCTGGTCCCGGTCGTGGTGAAGGCCCAGCGCTACTGAGCCCAGCGCCACCGGGCACACCCCGGCCGGGCAACGCCCGACGTCCCGGGGGGGGGGGGGGGGGGGGGGGGCGGGGGGGGGGTGGGGGGGGGGGGGAGGGGGGGGGGAGGCGGGGGG